>NZ_JBXWQZ010000088.1:0-12084 GCF_059612645.1 Ruegeria sp. YKSF131
CACGATTTGAAACGTAAACGGTTACCGTTGGAATGACATCGACTTTGGCATTGGCCAGCGCTTCTTCTGCCGCTTGTTTCTGCCGCGCCAATTCGCTTTGATAAGCCGCAATATAGTTGCGCGCCATGTAAACGGCGCCCCCAGCCAGAGCAACGCCGACAATCAGGACAAGTCCGAATACCGCTCGCATACATGCACCTCTTTCTTATTTAGCCGGATACTAAGCGGCCAAAGGGCCACTTTGAAACAGCCCAAGTGTTAAATGTAAATTGTGTCGAAATGTGGGACAAAAATGTCTGCTTGTTAGATTCTGCGTCAGCTTTCGCACAATTCCGCAAAACGACTGCTGTCATTTCCTTGCGGCAGGCCAGACGAAGAACAACGAAACAAACGCCGCGCCCCAAAAGGTCGCCGCGTTTATTTGCCCTACACGTTCGCCAACAAGCTCAGGAAGGCGCGTGAATGTGAAAACTCGCTGTGGTTCAGTTGGTTCCCGCTGTGACGAGACCGCCAGGCCCGGTGTTCGAGCCGGTGCTGACAACAGAGGAACTCATGGCTTGGTTGATGTTACCGCCGATACCATCAACACTTGAGCTGATGACGAGGTAGGTCGCGCTTGACAGACCGATGAGCACTGCGGTCAAAACCACCCAGTCAACGGTCACCGCTCCTGCTTCGTCCGATTTGAAGCGAGTAAGGAACTTTAGCATCTACTTATCTCCAATACGACAATTCAGTGTTTCCCATAACGTCGCCCAACAGTGGTTCGTTCGGATGGCGGAAATCAGGCCAAAAGTTGATTTTGGTGGAAATATCTAAGATTCTGCACTTTTTCACGTGTTACTTGTTGCGGTGAGACCTGAAAAAGGGCGTGACTAATTCGGTGGCGCTCGTGGTGTGGCGCGCGGAGTCATGTCTATTAGCCTGAATCTTTGCCTCAGGAGGTACCGGTACTTCTGAAACAAAAAAAACCGCGCCTGAAGGCGCGGTCTCGAAATCTTGCTAAACCAAAGGCTTAGTTGGTGCCTGCAGCTGTGATACCACCTGTTGCGGTGTTGCTGCCGGTGCTGATCGACGATGCTTGCAGAGCGGTGTTCACGTCTGTTGCCAGGCCGGTCGCGCCAGCCGAGATCTGCTGGTATGCAACGGCTGCCAGGCCGATGACTGCTGCGGTCAGAACAACCCAGTCAACTGTTACTGCGCCGTCTTCGTCTTTGCGGAAGTTCTTGATGAACTTGATCATGTTACGTCCCTCCTAAAGGATCAAAAAGAGTTTAACAAACCTCGGCGTTCTTCAGAGCTTTCTCTCTCAGTCCGCTCATGTCCGTCTCGGTATGGATTAATGTTTGCCTGTTGTGCGTGGCAGGAATTGGGCCAAACACAGATTTTTTTTCGCGCGGCTTAACTTTTTAGTCACTAAATGTGTAAACCTCTGCAAATAAAAGGAAAAAAATTTCTTCGATTGGTGCGAAGTGCTCCGCAGCGGTGCAAATATACGCCAAATGAGGCGAAATTGCCCCAATTCGCTTTGTTTTTCTGGCCTTGGGCGAAGATTCGCGGTTCAAATCGCGTAAAAAGAATACATGAGGCAGGCACATGACTCTCCGGAACGCACTTCAATGCGCCGGTGTACTGGCGTTTCTACTATCTGGTGTCGCACCCGGGTCAGCGACCGAGGTTGAGCCGCGCGGAGTTTACAAGCGGATCAAGGCCCCCAAGCCGGGTGAGCGTCCTCGCGTGACCATTCAGATCACACCCGAGGAACACGCGGCCAAGCCCTCAGCCCCCAGCACAGGGGTGGAGCTGGTGGTTCCAGAAATCATAGCAAGAACCAAAGTGGTTCAGCCCACAGTGCCGGGAATCGGTGCCGTGCCTGACCCGAAAGGGTCGTACAAGGCATTCTGGGACCGCATTTCACCGCATATCGATGAAGGTGGGGCCGGGAGGCTTGATGCTGCGATTAACGCGCTGGCGGCGACGAATGTAAGATCGCCCCGGTTGCAATCGCTGCAAAACATAGCAAAAGAACGCGGGATCGAGATTTTGCGGTCAACCGTGGGAACCAATGTGTCGCCAGCGCTGGTGCTGGCCGTCATTTCGGTTGAATCAGCCGGTCGCGCGGATGCCGTCAGTTCGGCCGGTGCACAGGGGCTTATGCAATTGATGCCCGCCACAGCTGCCCGCTTTGGCGTTAAGGACAGTCTGCAACCCTCGCAGAACATTGCCGGGGGCGTGAAATACCTCAACTGGCTGATGGAAGAGTTCGGGAATGATCCGATTCTGGTTTTGGCCGGTTACAACGCGGGTGAGGGGGCTGTACGCAAACACAGCGGCGTGCCGCCTTATGCCGAAACCCGAGACTATGTCCCCAAGGTTCTGGCCGCTTTCCAGATCGCGCGGGCTTTGTGCGCGACACCGCCGGATCTGATTTCAGATGGGTGCGTGTTCCAGACCTCAAATTGAAAAAGGCCCGCCTCGATCCGGCGGGCCTTTTCTTTTGTTCAGCCGACGATTGTCGCTTCGGTCGCAGCGCGCATTTCGTCTTCACTGACACCATCTGCCAGTTCGACGATTCTCAATCCGCCCTCGACCACGTCCAGAACGCCCAGATTGGTGATGATGCGATCCACGACGCCCTTGCCGGTCAGTGGCAGAGTGCATTCCTTCAGGACCTTGCTTTCACCGTGCTTGTTGGTGTGGTCCATAACCACGATCACGCGCCCAACGCCTGCAACCAGGTCCATGGCGCCGCCCATGCCTTTCACCAGCTTGCCGGGGATCATCCAGTTTGCCAGGTCGCCTTTCTCATCCACTTCCATGGCGCCCAGGATCGCTGCAGCGATCTTGCCGCCGCGGATCATCGCAAAGGACGTGGCGCTGTCGAAATAGGCAGTGCGGGACAGTTCGGTGATCGTCTGTTTACCGGCGTTGATCAGGTCCGGGTCTTCTTCGCCTTCATACGGGAAAGGGCCCATACCCAGCATACCGTTTTCCGATTGCAGCGTGATGTCCTTGTCGCCGACATAGTTTGCCACCAGCGTCGGAATCCCGATGCCGAGGTTCACATACATGCCGTCGTCCAGTTCCTCTGCCGCGCGTGCGGCCATCTGATTGCGGTCCCAGGGCATTATGCGTCCTCCTTCTTGCGGGTGGTGCGCTGTTCGATGCGCTTTTCATGATCGCCCTGAATGATGCGATGCACATAGATACCGGGCAGGTGGATCTTGTCCGGGTCCAGTGAGCCGCGCGGAACAATCTCTTCCACTTCGGCCACGCAGATCTTGCCGCAGGTTGCAGCGGGCACATTAAAGTTGCGGGCGGTCTTGCGGAATACCAGATTGCCGGTGTCGTCAGCTTTCCAAGCTTTGACGATGGCCAGATCGGCAAAAATGCCTTCCTCAAGGATATAGGTCTCGCCGTTGAAATCCTTGTGCTCCTTGCCTTCCGCAATCACGGTGCCGACGCCCGTCTTGGTGTAGAACCCGGGAATACCGGCACCACCGGCGCGCATCCGTTCGGCCAGTGTTCCTTGCGGGTTGAATTCCAGTTCCAGCTCACCGCTCAGGTACTGGCGCATGAATTCGGCGTTTTCGCCGACATACGAGCTGATCATCTTTCTGACCTGCCTGGTCTGCAACAGGATGCCGATGCCGAAATCGTCCACACCGGCATTGTTCGACGCAAAGCTCAGGTCTTTGACGCCCGAATCCCTGATGGCAGCAAGCAACAGTTCGGGAATGCCGCACAGGCCAAACCCGCCCGCGGCAATCAGCATGCCATCCGTCAGCACCCCATCGAGTGCCTCGGCGGCATTGGCATAGACTTTCTTCATGGAAAACTCCCCCAATGACATGGTGATGGGCAGGTTGTGCCGCCACGTCATGGGGAAGTCAATAAAACCAGAAGGTTCAGGTATTTCTACGGTAGTTCAGCTGACAATAGTGTCAGTCGGCGATCAGGATCCCACAGGCGATGCGCCCGCCAGCACCGCCAATGGGCTGGCTAATGTGATCGTCGCCAGCTTCGTGGATGATGAAAGTTGACCCGTCCGCATCCAGCAATGTGTTCCCGTCACCCTCAAGCGAAACCAGGTTTGTAAAGGCCTCCATCTCGCCCACACCATCCTGTCTCACATATAGATTGGGCAGATCGCCGGGCTCGGGGCCTTCAGGGTTCAGCAGCCCATGTGCGCCTTCAACTTTGCCAACATGGCCTTGGGCCGTCTTGAACCCTTCACCGGCCTCGCAGACACCATGGCTGTGCAGGTGCAACCCATGTTTTCCCGGCGGCAGGTCTGTGACGCGCACGTGCAGCAGAACACCATTGGGCCCTTGCGTCGCCTTCGCCTGACCAATGACGTCGCCTTGCGCGTTGATGATTTCGGCTGTGGCGGATTTGACGTGATGCGCGGCCTGGCCCTGCGTGGCAGCCGCAACGCTTATCACCGCAACAAGAATGGCGGTTCTGAACATGTCTCAACTCCTTTACTGAACAACGCAATCCTGTATCGCGTCAGACTGTAAACACGCAGGCCGGTTCCTTTATTCAGAAACCGGCCCGCGCGCTTAGTGACATGTCCCGGTCAAACGTCCGGTTTATTCAGCCGCTTTCTTTGCTGTCTTCTTGGCGGCAGCCTTCTTTTTGGGTGCAGCCTTTTTCTTGGTGCCCTTCTTGGATGCGCGCTCATTGACCAGTTCGATGGCCATTTCCTGCGTCACGTCTTCGGGCTTGATGTCTTTCGGGATGGTCGCGTTGACCTTTTCCCACTTCACATATGGCCCGTACCGTCCGTCCAGAACCTGCATCGCGCCGCCATCGGGATGCTCGCCCAGGTCTTTCAAAGCTTTTGCCGCTGCGCGCCCGCGCCCACCGGGATTGGCTCGTTTTTCCGCCAAAAGCTCTACGGCGCGGTTCATACCGATCTCGAACACATCGTTTGGGTCTTTGAGGTTGGCATAGACCGGCTTGGCTTCATCGGCCAACTGATGCATCAGATAGGGGCCAAAACGCCCGAAGTTCGAGGTGATCATGCCGCCTTCGGGGTGCTCACCGATCTGGCGCGGCAGGGACAGAAGCGTCAGCGCCTTGTCCAGATCCATGTCATCCTTGCTCCAGCCGCGTGGAAGCGAGGCGCGCGGCGGCTTCTTGTTCTCGGGCGTGGGTTCGCCTCGCTGGACATACGGCCCAAATCGGCCGGACTTCAGCCAGATCTCATCCCCGGCGTCTTCGCCCAGCAATTGTTCGTCGCCTTCCGCGCCTTCACCGGCGATAGGCCGCGTATAAGTGCACTCCGGATAGTTTCCGCAGCCCACGAACCCGCCGGTGCGTGAGGTTTTCAGGTGCAATTGTCCCAACCCGCATTTCGGGCAGATACGCGGGTCGGACCCGTCCTCGCGCGGGGGGTAAAGCTGTGGCGCCAATGCCTCGTCCAGCTTGTCCAGCACTTCCGATATGCGCAGTTCGGATGTTTCGCCAATCGCTGCCGAGAAATCACGCCAGAACTTGCCCAGCAGATCCTTGTAGTCACGATCACCGGCGCTGACGTCATCCAGTTGCTCTTCCAGATTCGCGGTGAATTCGTATCCAACGTATTGACGGAAAAAGTTCAGCAGAAAGATGGTGACGATCCGGCCCTTTTCCTCGGGGATCAGCCGGTTCTTGTCCTTGCGCACATATTCGCGGTCCTGAATCGTGGTCACGATCGAGGCATAGGTCGAAGGACGTCCGATCCCCAACTCCTCCATCCGCTTGACCAAAGTGGCCTCGGTATAGCGCGGCGGCGGTTGCGTGTGATGCTGCAACGCCAGAACGGCTTCGTTATCTGCCATGATTGCGGCTTTGTCCGACTCGCTGGTGGCCTTGGCAAACTGATCGCGCAACGTAGTTTTGGAAAAGCGCGCGGGGTCGCCCTGCATGATCTGCGGCAGGCGTTTTTCGTCATCATCGGCGACATCATCGCGGCCTTCCTCATAGACGCGCATGAATCCGTCGAACAATACCACCTGACCGGTGGCACGCAGACCGACTTGACCGTCATCACTGCCAATCTCGACCGTGGTGCGCTCTAACCGTGCTGCTGCCATCTGGCAGGCAATCGTCCGTTTCCAGATCAGATCATAAAGCTTGCGCTGATCTTCATCCGTGACCTTCAGCGCCTTTGCATCACGCGTCATATCCGTGGGGCGGATACACTCGTGTGCTTCCTGCGCGTTTTTGGCCTTGTTTTTGTACATACGCGGGCTGTCCGGCACATACTCTGCACCGTATCGATCCGCGATGGTGTCGCGCGTTGCCGTCACGGCCTCGGGGGCCATGTCGATCCCGTCGGTTCGCATATAGGTAATGTATCCGGCCTCATAGAGGCGCTGCGCCACCTGCATCGCGTGGCGCGCGCCCATGCCGAATTTGCGGCTGGCCTCCTGTTGCAGGGTCGAAGTCATGAACGGCGCGCTTGGATTGCGCGCGGCGGGCTTGGCTTCAACCGAAGTCACACGCAGCGCGCGGCTGGTGACGGCCTGAACCGCCAGTTCGGCCTGTGTTGCGTTGGTCAGATCGTGCTTGTCCAGTTTCTTGCCCGCCAACGTGACCAGCCGCGCCTCATAGGTTTGACCACGCGGTGTCTCGAACAGGGCCCGGACCGACCAGTACTCGACCGGCTTGAACGCTTCGATCTCCATCTCACGCTCGACGATCAGGCGCAGACAGACCGATTGCACCCGACCTGCGGATTTTGCACCGGGCAGTTTGCGCCACAGAACCGGTGACAGGTTGAAGCCAACAAGGTAATCCAAGGCGCGGCGCGCCAGATACGCTTCGACCAGGGGCATATCGACATCGCGCGGGTTTTTCATCGCCTCTGTCACCGCCTCTTTGGTGATGGCGTTGAAGGTCACCCGGCTGACCGGTGTATCTTTCTTGATCGATCGGCGCTTGGTCAGCGCTTCCTGCAAGTGCCAACTGATCGCCTCGCCCTCACGATCAGGGTCGGTGGCGAGGATCAGCGCGTTGTCTTCTTTCAGCGCGTCGGCGATGGCCTTTACATGTTTGCGGCTGTCATTGCCCACTTCCCATGTCATGCAAAATCCATGGTCCGGATCGACCGATCCGTCCTTTGGCGGCAGGTCCCGCACATGGCCGTAAGAGGCCAGAACGGTGTAGTCAGGGCCGAGATATTTATTGATTGTTTTTGCTTTGGCCGGAGATTCTACAACAACTACGGGCATTTAAGGGGAAACCTCGCTCGACGAATTTGGCGCCTTTTATGGTGGTGCAAAATGTGTGGGGCAAGCGGGGATTGTCAATGCGTTCCTTTGGCAGGCGGAAAAGCGACGTGATTTCAGCATGATACCCGCGCCGACTGGCAAGCAGAGCGTTCGGCTGGGCATTCTTGCCTTCCATCCAAGTCAGCTTGCCAGAGACAACAACCCGCCCGGCTGGCGCTGGATTCGTCCGTCCAGTTCAAGGTCGACCAGCGCTGGCCCCAGATCCCCTGCCGAGGCCGCAATATCGCGCAGCAACTGGTCTTCGGCGATGGGGGAAGGTCCCAGCCGCTCAAGGATTTGCGCCTGCAAATCCTGTGCGGCAGGCCGTGGCTGCTTGGCAGGTGGCAGCTCGGGTTTTGCAAAGATCGGATCACCGTGCCGTGGCAGGGCCTCGACAACGTCGTCCACCGACCGGACCAGCGTTGCACCGTCCCGAATCAAAAGGTTGCACCCGGCAGCGCGGGCGTCGAACGGGTGGCCGGGCACGGCCAGAACCTCGCGCCCCTGATCCAGGGCGTCACGCGCCGTGATCAGGCTTCCGGATTTGGCGGCTGCCTCAACCACCACGACAGCTTGGGCCAGGCCCGAGATGATACGGTTGCGGCGCGGAAAATGCCTGGCCTGAGGTGTCACGCCCATCGGCTGTTCCGACAGCCGCAGTCCCTTGGTTGCAATATTATGCGCCAGTTCCGTGTTCTCGGCCGGGTAAATGACATCAACACCACCCGCCATGACGGCAACTGTGCCGGTGTCCAGCGACGCCATATGCGCCGCCGTATCAATACCGCGCGCTAGACCCGAAACAATCACATGGCCCTTTTCGCCCAAGGCGCGCGCCAGACCACGCGCCATCCGCACGCCCAACGAGGAACAGTTGCGCGCGCCCACCATCGCAATCGCCGGTTTCTGCAACAGCGACACATCCCCGATGGCCCAAAGCAAGGGCGGGGCATCGGATAGGTCGTTCAATGCGTCGGGGAAATCCGCGGACCCAAGGCACAAAAGCCGCGCTTTGGCGGCTTCTGCGGCCCTGAGTTCCGCCTCGATCACGCCGGGGGGGCAGGTTTCATACCCTTCTATTCCGGCGGCGCGTGCCATTTCAGGCAGCGCGGCCAGCGCGTTCTGCGCCGAGCCATGTTCGCGCATCAGCCGACGAAACGTCGCCGGGCCGACCTTGCGCGAGCGCAACAGGCGAAGCCACGAAAACCGTTCCTCTTCCGTGGTGGGTGGGAGTGGGGGGTGATTGGAAGAAAGCTGCTCTTCGGTCATCCGTTGCTCCGCCTGATTGCAGAACTGGTTTACGGGACAGGGGGTTAACAGCCTCTGAATCGCAGATAATTAGCAGCGATTTATCTGTATTTCTCGGGGAATGCACCGGTTAAGTGTCTGAAAGTAAATAAAAGAAAATTAACCAACCGGCGCTCAAATTAATAGCGCCGGTTGGAACGCTGTCGAATCAAAGTGGCGTATGGTTAACCCTGCGCCTGCCGTTGCGCTTGTCTTCCGACTCAGGCTGCCGACCCGCCGACAGTCAGCCCGTCCATCAGCACTGTCGGTTGACCCACACCCACGGGCACCCATTGACCGTCCTTGCCGCAGGTGCCCATACCCGGATCCAAAGCCATATCATTGCCAAGGCCGCGGATACGTTTCAACGCCGAAGGCCCGTCGCCGATCAGCGTGGCCCCTTTGACAGGCGCTCCGATCTTGCCGTTTTCGACCCGATACGCCTCGGTACACGAGAAAACGAACTTGCCGTTGGTGATGTCGACCTGGCCGCCTCCGAATCCAACCGCCCAGATGCCGTCTTTAATATCTGCCACCAAAGCTGCCGGATCAGCGTCGCCCCCCAACATGATCGTATTGGTCATGCGGGGCATTGGCTTGTGCGCATAGCTTTGCCGCCGCCCGTTGCCCGTGGGCGCAACGCCCATCAGCCGGGCGTTTTGCCGATCCTGCATGTAGCCGGTCAGGATGCCGTCCTCGATCAGCACGGTGCGTGAGCTGGGCGTGCCCTCATCATCCACAGTGATCGAGCCGCGACGGTCGGCAATCGTGCCGTCATCCACCACGGTCACGCCCTTGGATGCAATCTGTTGCCCCATCAGCCCGGCAAAGGCCGAGCTTCCCTTGCGGTTGAAATCGCCCTCTAGCCCGTGACCGATGGCTTCGTGCAGCAAAATACCGGGCCAGCCGGGGCCAAGTGCAACCTCCATCACGCCGGCAGGCGCGGGAACCGCGTCCAGATTGACCAACGCGATGCGCAGGGCTTCGCGCGCCTTGGCCTGCCAGTCGGCCGGGTCGATCAGCCCGCTTAGGCCAACCCGCCCGCCGCCACCGGCCGATCCGCTTTCGCGCCGCCCGTCCTGTTCAACAATGACCGAGACATTCACGCGCGTCATGGGGCGCACGTCACGCACCATCACACCATCGGGTCGCAGAATTTCCACCTCCTGCACGGCGGCTGCGATCATTGCGCTAACCTGAACCACCCGCGGATCCAGGTCGCGGGCAAAGGCGTCAATCTCCCGCAGGGTTTCGATTTTCACCGGGAAGGCGGCAGATTCGATTGGGTCTTCGTCCGTGTACAAGCGCGTATTCGTGGGCCGGGGGGCTTCGGCGAGCGTTCCGCCTCCATCGCCAACCGCCAGTCGCGCGGTCTCGGCAGCACGTTTCAGCGCGGCTATCGATACATCAGTCGAATGCGCGTACCCCGCCACTTCGCCCTGAACGGCGCGCAGACCAAACCCCTCGGATGCGTCATAAGACGCGGTGCGAAGACGCCCGTCGTCAAACACCAGAGATTCGGATTTCCGACGCTCGACAAACAGCTCTCCATCCTCGGCCCCGTCCGTTGCCGAACGCAATATGGCCAGTGCTTCATCTTGCGGCAGGGCGCTCTCAAAGGGGCGAAACGGGGCTTCAGGCATGGGTAGCGACCTTTCGGGTTTGATCCAGATCAAAAATAGCGTCTGTTTGACGCAAGCATTTTGCTTTATCTACCCGCTGGAATATGGTTTTTAACGCGGCCAAAGACAACGGGAGAGGTGCGACCGATTCACACCTTTCCGTCAGGGACGCAAAGATCAAACGATCAGGACAGAACATGAAGAATGCTTTGATGCTTTCAGGGTTTATGACAGCCCTCTCCAGCCTACCCGCCATGGCTCAGGAGCTTGAGATTATTGGCAAGCCGGTAGACGGCGGCATGGGCTTTCAGCCCGCGGCCACCAGCCTTGCCACAGGAATCCAGAAGCTGGACAGCATGATTCTTGTGATCATCACCGCGGTCTGTCTGCTGGTTGCAGCTTTGCTGGTCTATTGCATCGTGCGCTACAATCAGCGCGCAAATCCGACCCCGGCACGTTTCTCGCACTATACCCCTGTTGAAATCGCCTGGACCCTGGGTCCGATCTTGATTCTGGTGTTTATTGGCGCGTTCTCGTTGCCAGTTCTTTTCAAACAGCAGGAAATCCCGGAAGGTGACATCACCATCAAAGTCGTCGGCAACCAGTGGTACTGGACCTACGAATATGTTGATCACGATTTCGCATTCGACAGCTATCTGCTGGGCCATCCGGCGACCCTGGACGAGGGCGCACGCCCCGCAGATGCGGATGTAACGCCGTTTGTTCTGGATGACGCAATGCGCGCCAAGCTGATCGATGCAGGCTACAGCGATGATGAATGGCTGCTGGCCACGGACACCGCAGTAGTCGTTCCGGTCGGCAAGGTCATCGTGATGCAGGTGACTGCATCCGACGTGATCCACTCGTGGACCATCCCGGCCTTTGGCGTAAAGCAGGACGGTGTGCCCGGACGTCTGGCCGAGCTGTGGTTTCAGGCCGACAAGGAAGGCATCTATTTTGGTCAGTGTTCGGAACTGTGTGGCAAGGACCACGCCTATATGCCGATTACCGTCAAGGTCGTAAGCCAGGAAGTCTATGACGAATGGCTGCAGGGCGCGATCGAAGAATACGCGGGCCTGCCGCAAAGCTATCAGGTCGCCTCGAACTGAGCGCGATAGGGGCGGGTTGAACCCCGTCTGACACAAAACTCAGACTGCGCGGGCGATCCGCGCAGTTTTCGCCCCAAAAGGACCGGAAATGACCGACGCAAGCATCAATGCCAGCACAGTGACCGCCCGGGCGGACGAGGCCGGCTTTGGCGATTACTTCGCCCTGCTGAAGCCGCGCGTGATGTCGCTGGTCGTGTTCACGGCATTGGTCGGTTTGTTGGCGGCGCCTGTTCCTGTCCATCCCTTCGTCGGTTTTTGCGCCATCCTGTTCATCGCTATCGGCGGCGGAGCATCAGGCGCGCTGAACATGTGGTGGGACGCGGATATCGACCGTGTCATGAAGCGCACCAAATCCCGCCCGATCCCTTCTGGCAAGGTCGAGGAAGGCGAGGCGCTGGCCGTTGGTCTGGCTCTGTCGGGTCTGTCGGTGATCATGCTGGGCCTTGCGACCAACTGGTTCGCAGGCGCGTTTCTGGCCTTCACCATCTTCTTCTATGTTGTCGTCTACACGATGTGGCTGAAGCGTTCGACGCCGCAGAACATCGTGATCGGTGGCGCAGCTGGCGCGTTCCCTCCGGTGATTGGCTGGGTGGCCGCCACGGGATCGATGTCGGTCGAGCCTTGGCTGATGTTTGCCCTGACCTTCATGTGGACGCCGCCGCATTTCTGGGCGCTGGCCCTGTTCATGCGCTCGGACTATGACGACGCGGGCGTGCCGATGCTGACCGTCACCCACGGTCGCCGGGCGACACGTGTCCATATCCTAGTCTATACAGCACTGCTGGCCCTGCTGGCCGTCGGAAC
>NZ_JBXWQZ010000089.1:0-11998 GCF_059612645.1 Ruegeria sp. YKSF131
GCTTTCTGGATGCCGTAATTGCCGGCGCATTCACCGTGCCGGGTGATGGCTGCATCGACTTTCAGGCCGTAGCCAACGCGTTGAAAGCAATGGATTACAGCGGCTGGATCGTGGTCGAGGCAGAGCAGGACCCCGCCAAGGCGCCGCCCTATGAGTACTCCAAATTGGGCTATGACCACATCGTCGAGGTTTGCGGCAAGGCAGGGTTGGAGATCACCGTTTAATCACCGCCCCTCGGGGCAACACCGAAGCCATGAAAGAGGAGTTTGTCATGGTACATCAAGACCTTGGATATGTCGGCTATTTTGACCGGGAATCCTGTGATCTGGATGAATTCAAGGTGTTGACTTCGCAAAACCTGACAACCGGTGCGGTTCCTCATGCCGCATCGGTGCAAAAGAACGTTCCGATCTATGATATGCACGCTCTGCGCCCGGCGCTGGAGAAGGCAGATCAAAGAAAAGCGCTGCTGGCGGAATGGGCAGGGGTGTTGGATAAATCTGCGGGTGTGATCGTTCTAAAAGGCGCATTTGCGGATACGTCCGTGATCGACCGGGCGACGGCTGTGTTCCAGCAGATCATCGTGGAAGAACGTCAGGGCGGGGCCGGAGAAGGCGACCACTTCGCGGCCTCGGGCGCGAATGACCGGATATGGAACGCATTGCAGAAACAGTGCTTGCGCGACCCCGAGGGCTTTGCACTCTATTTCGGGAATGTGGCCATTGCAGCGGCTTGCGAGGCGTGGCTGGGGCCGAACTATCAAATGACCGCGCAAATCAATCAGGTGCGCCCCGGCGGCAAGGCACAGCAGGCGCATCGGGATTACCATCTGGGCTTTCAAACCGCCGACAGCGCCGCCCGGTATCCGGCCCATGCCCATCTGGTGACGGCCTCGCTGACCTTGCAAGGCGCGGTTGCGCATTGTGACATGCCCGTGGAAAGCGGCCCAACCAAACTGTTGCCGTTTTCGCAGCTTTACGCGCCGGGATATCTGGCCTTTCACGATGCGGCACACCGGGCGTTTTTTGAAGAGAACTACATTCAGTTGCCCCTTGCGAAGGGGGATGCGGTGTTCTTCAACCCGGCGCTGTTCCACGCTGCCGGGGAAAACAGCAGTACGGATATTCAGCGGATGGCGAACCTGTTGCAGGTCTCATCCGCTTTTGGCCGCGCGATGGAGATGGTTGACCGGCAGTCCATGTCGCAGGCGGTGTTTCCGTCGCTGGTCGCCCTGAAACAACGGGGGGCGCTGAGTGCGGCAGAGCTGAATGCCGCTATTGCCGCAACGGCTGAGGGCTATCCGTTCCCGACCAATCTGGACACCGACCCGCCGATTGGTGGCAACGCGCCCGAAAGCCAGGCCGACATATTGCACAGGGCCGTATCGGAAGGGTGGGCCGAGGCTCAGCTGTCTGCCGCGCTTTTGGCCCTGCAAGCACGGCAAGCGGCCTGAGGGCAATACAGGCGGGCCGTTTAGGCCCGCCCAATAAGGAGAACAAGAATGGCAGATCTGCTGAAGAAGCCTATTGGAACCCGTGGCAAAGTACATGACATCACCCCGGACAGTGCCGGATGGCGATATGTAGGTTTTGGGCTCTATCATCTGCAAGCGGGCGACCGGGCGGCCGAGGCGACAGGAGACCGCGAAGTCATTCTGGTGATGGTCGAAGGCAAGGCGCGGATCACCGGGGCCGGGCAGGACTGGGGCGTGTTGGGCGGTCGGATGAAAGTGTTCGAAAAGACACCGCCGCATAGCCTGTATCTGCCCAACGGAACCGAGTGGGAGGCTGTGGCGGAAACCGACTGCGTTGTGGCGGTGTGCTCGGCCCCGAGCAAGGGCGGCCACAAAGCGCGCCGGATCGGGCCGGATGGCATCACCCTGACCGAACGCGGCAAGGGCGTGAATACGCGATATATCAACAATATCGCGATGGAGAACGAGGATTATGCCGACAGCCTGCTGGTGACCGAGGTTTTTACGCCCAATGGGCACTGGTCCTCTTACCCCAGTCATCGACATGATGAGGATGATTTTCCCCGCATCACCTATCTGGAAGAGACGTATTATCACCGCCTCAACCCGGCCAACGGGTTCGGAATTCAGCGGGTCTATACCGATGATGGCCAGTTGGATGAGACGATGGCTGTCTCCGATGGCGATGTTGTGACTGTTCCGCGCGGCCATCACCCTTGCGGCGCGCCCTATGGGTTTGAGATGTATTACCTGAACGTCATGGCGGGCCCCCTGCGCAAATGGCGGTTTGCCCTGGCCCCTGAGGTCGAATGGATCATGGAGCGTGACGGATGAGCCAAGACTTCGCCAATTACCCTAGCCTTGCGGGCAAAACGGTTATCATCACGGGCGGGGCCGGGGGAATTGGTGCGGAAACCGTTCGCGCCTTTGCCGCGCAAGGGGCGAAGGTCGGGTTTCTGGATATCAATGCGGATGCGGGCCATGCTCTGCTGGCGGACCTGGACGGTGAACACGCCTTTGCGCAATGTGACCTGCGCGATATCGAAGGGACGCGGGCTGCGCTGGAGCAACTGGTCGAGGAGCTGGGCGAGGCGGATGTGCTGGTCAACAACGCCGCCCAGGATGACCGCCACGACTGGCGCGAGGTGACGCCGGACTATTGGGATGAGCGGATGGCGACCAATATCCGCCATATGTTCTTTGCCATTCAGGCTGTGGCCCCGGGTATGATCGCCAAGGGCGCAGGTTCGATCGTCAACATAGGATCGAATTCCTGGTGGGAGGCCGGGGCAGGTTTTCCGGCCTATGCCACCGCCAAATCGGCGGTGCATGGCCTGACCCGCACCATGGCGCGCGAATTGGGCGATCACAGCATTCGTGTGAACACGGTGGTGCCGGGCTGGATCATGACCGAGCGCCAGAAGAACCTCTGGGTCACGCCCGAGGCGCTGGCCAAACAGGTCGACCGCCAATGCCTGCCCGATCCGATTGAGCCTGTCTATGTCGCGCGTATGGTGCTGTTTCTGGCCTCGGACGACGCCGCCATGTGCAGCGCGGGCAACTTCATGGTCGAGGGGGGTTCGATCTGAGGACGAAAGCGCGCGTCAACGTTGCGGCGGCGCGCCAAAGGTACGGATGACCATCCGCGCGGCGGCTTCGACCGGATCGTGGGTTTCTTTCAGGATGGTCACGCGGTCAAATCGTTCGGGATCGCGATTGACAGCGTCTCGCAGGGCATTGCCGAAGGCCATGCGCAGCTCGGTTCCGATGTTGAACTTGCAGATTGAGGTTTCGCGGGCCAACTTCATACGCTGATCTACCGGCACACCCGATCCGCCATGAATGACCAGAGGCACGGTGGTCAAGGCGTCGATCTCGGCAATGCGCGCTTCGTCCAGACCGCCTTCCTTGTTTTGTTGCAGGTGGACGTTGCCAACCGATATCGCCATCCCATCCACACCGCTTTCACGTGCGAACTGGGCCGCTTCTGCCGGGTCGGTGCCGTTTGATCCTTCACCGCCCGAGTACCCGACAAAACCAATCTCGCCTTCGCAGGAAATCCCTGCCGCATGGGCCATCTCGGCAATTGCGGCGGTTTCATCGATGTTTTGCTGCAGGGGTTTGCGCGACCCGTCGAACATCAGGGACGTAAAACCGCTGTCGAGCGCGATCTTGCAGTCTTCGAACGTATAGCCGTGATCCAGATGCGCAACGACGGGCACCGAGGCGTTTTCCGCCAGATACCGGAACATCTTGCCCAGTACGGGTAGCGGAGTGTGGTCGCGGCAGCTGGGTCCGGCTTGCAGGATCACGGGCGCATTCTCGGCCTCGGCCGCGGCCACATAGGCGCGCATATCTTCCCAGCCGAGTGTGACCAGCCCGCCTACGGCATAGCCCTGTTCATAAGCGGGTTGCAGGACGTCTTTCAGCGTGACGAGGGTCATTTGAATTTCGCAATCATGTCTTTGATGCCGGGAATGGTTTCGATCTGATAGGCATGTGTGGGCTGGAAATACTGCACCAGAGAACGCTGGGTCAGGCCGCCGAGGATGGTGAAATAATACATCTCGTACCCCGGCAAAACGCAGCAGGGGTGATAGCCCTTGTCGATGCAAACGGTCGATCCATCCACGATGTGATAGGCGTCGCCCGGCTGGTTATCTTCGCGCTGAAGCATCTGTAGACCCGAGCCCCAGTTGGGTTTGAACCGGAAATTGTAGGTCTCGTCGTGGCGGGTCTCATCCGGCAGGCGGTTGGTGTCGTGCTTGTGGCTGGGAAAGCCCGACCAGCCGCCCTGACCGACGGTGAACAGCTCGCTGACCAGCAGGCGACCGACCTTGTCGTGTTGCTTTTGGCCAAGGATGTGTTTGATCTTGCGGTGGGTTTTGGTGTCGTCGCTGCCATATTGCACAAGGTCGTGTTCGCGCACATCGAACGGGTCCAGCACCTTGTCATATTTCGCACCGGCAATGAACACCTCGGTCGCGTCAGAAAGGCAGACCATCTGCACCTTTGCGCCGACGGGAACATAGACGCCCTCGGGCTCGCCATCCCAGACATCTTCGCCCCGGTTGCCCAGCCTGGGGAAGGAAACGCCTTCGACATCCACATCGACGCTGCCGGTTGCAGGGACGATGCAGGTCTCGTAGCCCGGCACCCGGTATTCGAACGCCTCGCCTTTTTTCAGTTTGACGATGTTGAAATAGTTCAGCGGAACGGTCGGATCGCCGGCGTCAACGATGGGCTTGTTCTGATTGTCATAGGGCGCGATATGCATGGGATACTCCTATGTGGTCGGACCGGAGTGAGAGGCAAGGAACGCGTTCAGTTCGGGGGTCGTGGGCATAGCGGGGGCGCAGCCGGGTTTGGATACGACAATGGATGCGCAGGCAGAACCGCGCATCACCGAGTCTTTCAGCGCGTGCCCCGCCGCGATCGAAGCCAGAAGCCCTGCCATGAAACTGTCACCGGCCCCGACGGGCTTGATAGCGTCCACTGGGTAGATCCCGGTTTTGATTTCCTGCCCATCCGCCAGCGTCACGGCGCCTTTTTCGCCCATCTTGTAAATGACGACCCGGCCCGGTTTTTTGGCGAGGTCCTGTGCCTTGGCAAAGCCCTTTTCCAGACCTCCGGCCATGAAGCCGAACTCTTCATCATTGCCGACAATCAGGTCACTGGCTTCGCCCGCACGGGACAGAACGTCAGCGGCAATTTCCGGCGAAGGCCAGCTGTAGGGGCGGTAATCAACATCGAAAATGATCGGAAGACCAGCTTTGCGCGCATTTTCAAACCCTCGGAACGTGGCGCTGCGCGAGGGTTCGGATGCAAAGACGGTGCCAGCCGAAATCAAGGCCGAGAAGGATGAGTAATCAACCCTGTCCACATCCGCGTCAGTAACCTGAAAATCGACCGCTCCGTTGCGGTAGATGACATTCTGAAAGTTCTCGGTCCGGCTTTCATACAGGGCCAGAGAGGTGCGATACTCGCCCCCCAACACGCGGATATAAGAGGTATCTACCCCGTAATGTTGCAACCGGTTGAGGCAGAACCGACCAATTGCATCGTCCGAGATGGAGGTGATCAAGGATGCCTGGCTGCCCAGCTTGACCAGACCGGCACAGATATTCGCGGACGAGCCGCCAAGATCGGCATGGAACGTATCGGCCTCTTCGCTTTTGACACCGACCGGGTCTGCGTAAAGGTCCATACCCGCACGCCCCAGAACGGCAAAGCGATTTCCTTTGATACCGTCTATCAAAGCGCTCACGTCATGTCCTCCGGCAAAGTGGGTGGGCAAAGTTTGGACCTTGCGTTGAATCGATTCACACGATACTGATTTTGCAACCGGTTGCAAACACAATGTGCGAGGCCATGGCAGATGCCTGAAATCGGAGTGGGAATCGTGGGTGGCGGTTATATGGGCAAGGCCCATTCCGTCGCGATGTCGGCCGTCGGAGCGGTGTTCAACACGGCGTTGCGCCCCCGGCTTGAGGTCATCTGCGCGTCGAGCCCGGACAGTGCCGAACGCTACCGGGCGGCCTATGGATTTCAGCGGGCAACCGATGACTGGCGCATGTTGGTTGAAGACCCCAAGGCCGAGGCAATCGTGATCGCCTCGCCTCAGTCAACACATCGTCAGATTGCCGAAGCGGCTTTTGCCTTAGGCAAACCGGTCTTGTGCGAGAAACCACTGGGCGCATCGCTTGAAGACAGTCGGGCGATGGTTGCCGCGGCTGAGGCTTCGGGGGCGGTGAACATGGTGGGGTTCAACTATATCCGCACACCCGCCAGCCAATATGCCCGCCAGTTGATTACCGATGGCGCGATTGGTGACATCACGTGGTTCCGGGGCGAACATACCGAGGATTTCTATGCAGATCCGCAGGCCTCGGCCACCTGGCGCACGACCGGTATGGCCAACGGCACAATCGGCGATCTTGCCCCGCATATGGTCAACGGCGCATTGGCCTTGGTCGGGCCCATTGCGCAGGTGATGGCCGATGTTGAGACCGTTCACAAAACCCGCCCCGGTGGTGCGGTAACAAATGACGACCATGCCCAGATGATGTGCCGGTTCGAAAACGGGGTCATGGGAAGCCTGTATTTCAGCCGCGTCGCGACGGGGCGGAAAATGGGCTATGCCTATGAAATATCAGGTACAAAAGGCGCGCTCCGGTTCGATCAGGAGGACCAGAATGCGCTGTGGCTGTACAAGCGCGAAGGGCCCGAAGCCGCGCGCGGGTTCACCAAGATCCTGACTGGCCCAGCGCACCCGGATTATGAGCCCTTCTGTCAGGGTCCGGGTCACGGAACCGGCTATCAGGACCAGATCATCATCGAGGCCAAGGACTTTTTACAGGCCATCCATACCGGCGAGGCGATCTGGCCCACGTTCCGCGACGGGCATGAGGTCAATCGTGTGCTGGCCGCTGCGCTGACCTCGTCCGATCAGCGGCAGTGGCAGGACATTAGCGATTTCTGATCGCTCTACGTGACAATTCCAATGAGAGACAATGACCATGGCTAAGTTGAGATGGGGCATGATCGGGGGTGGTGAAGGCAGCCAGATTGGCCCAGCACACCGCCTTGGGGCGCAGGCGGACGGGTTGTTCGAATTTGCGGCTGGCGCGCTGGATCACCGGCCCGAGGTGGGCCGCGAATACGCGCAGCGATTGGGTGTTGCTGCCGATCGTGCCTATGGCGATTGGCAAGAGATGCTGGCGGGCGAAAAAGACCGCGAGGATCGGATTGATCTGGTAACCATCGCGACGCCCAATTCGACCCATTTTGAGATTACCAAGGCCTATCTTGAGGCAGGCTTTAACGTGTTGTGCGAAAAGCCGATGACCATGACGGTGAAAGAGGGCGAAGAGATTGTGCGCGTGGCCGAAGCCTCGGGCAGGATCTGTGCAGTGAACTACTGTTATTCCGCCTATCCGATGGTGCGTCAGGCCCGTGCGATGGTGCGCGCAGGCGATATCGGCAAGGTGCGTCTGGTGGTGACCAATTTCAGCCACGGCCATCATGGCGATGCCACAGATGCGGATAACCCGCGCGTGCGCTGGCGCTATGACCCTGCGATGGCCGGGGTTTCAGGGCAGTTTGCCGATTGCGGCATCCATGCGTTGCACATGGCCAGTTTCATCTGTGACGATCAGGTGAAAACCCTGTCTGCCGACATGGCCTCGACCATCGTCAGCCGTGAGCTGGAAGATGATGCAATGATCAACTTCCGGATGGAGGGCGGCACGGTTGGACGCCTTTGGACGTCATCAGTGGCGATCGGGCGGCAGCATGGCTTTGACATTCAGGTCTTTGGCGAAACCGGTGGGCTGCGGTGGGCGTCCGAACAGCCCAATCAGTTGATCTATACTCCGGTCGGCGGGCGTACTCAGATCATCGAAAAGGGTGAGGGCGGTCTGCACGATGAGGTGCAACGCCTGTCGCGTGTCGCCATTGCGCACCCCGAGGGTTTTCCGCTGGCGGTCGCCAACATCTATTGCGATCTGGCGGATGCGATCCGTGGTGAAAGACGCGACGGTCTGCCCGGTGCGGCAGATGGGCTGCGGTCCATTGCGGCCGTCCACGCGGCTGTTGCGTCGGGCAAGGCCGATGGCGCATGGCAGGACGCGCGCCCGCCGATGTTTCGCTGATCAGGGGCGGGGCCGCAATGTGCCCCGTTCGATCACGCGGCAGGGGAAAATGCGGGCCTCGGGATAGCGCTGAGGCTCTTTCAGCATCTCAACGACCAGATCGACGGATGAAGTGATGATCTGTTTGATCGGCTGGTGGATCGTTGTCAGGTTAACGCTTTCCCAGCGCGACATCTCCATGTCGTTCAGACCGATGATTCCAATGTCCTGACCCGGTTTCAGCCCGTGATCGGCCAGTGCGGACAATGCGCCAACAGACAGGATGTCATCGCCGCAGAAATACGCCTCGGACGGGGTGTTGGCCAACAGGCGCAACATTTCGGCGCGGCCGGCCTCGAAGGAATAAGCCCCTGCGAAACAATGGCTTACTTCGATATCGGGGTGGTCTGCCAGTTCTTCCATGAACCCGCGATACCGGTCAAGTGCCGAGGTTGCATCTTCGGGCCCGCCCAGATAGCCGAGACGCTTGTATCCGCGCGCCAAAAGCTCGCGCGCGGCCATGCGCCCGCATTCGACGTTGTCGATTCCCACCACATGCACTTCGGGCGAGGTGGCCGAGCGGCCAAATGTATGCACCACCGGTACGCCCGCATCGTGGAACGCCTTGGCAAAGCTGGGCGGCAGCGTCGAAGACGCAACGATGGCCGCGTCAACCGAATACTGGCGCAGCATGCGGACCGAGTTTGCGGGCTCGGTCTCGTCCGTCAGGTTCACAATCAAAGGGCGTAGCCCGCGTTCCTGCAAGGCGCGGGTGAACTGATCGAACACCTCAAGAAAAATAGGGTTGTGAAAGTTGTTCGAAATCAACCCGATCAGTTTGGTGCGCCCGGTTGTCAGGGACGAGGCGAGGGCATTGGGGCTGTAGCCAAGCTCTCGCGCGGCCTTTTCAACTTTACTGCGTGTTTTTGCAGAGACCGAGGCGCCTTCGGTGAAGGTGCGCGACACCGCAGATCGCGATACGCCAGCCAAGGCGGCGACGTCTTTCAGGGTCACGCTCACGCAGTGCGGCTCCGGTCGTTGATGGTCAGAGATATCAAGGTGTTTTGCATCAGAGCTTCATTATGCACCATCGCAAAAGTCTTGCAACCGGTTGCAGGTCGCACTTGGCGGACGAGATCATCGACAGCCACCTATGTTTATGAGCGAATGGCGGGAAAGGAAAGACCGGTACGGGCGACAGTTTTCGCAAGAAACACCAAGGATCGAACGCTACCGGTTACACTCCTAAAATCTTAGCGAAAGGCAGGACATTCCTCCATCCAGCTTTGCGCAGTCGATGTTGTCGATTTCAACGACCTCATACCCTTCACGATCTAACATCTCAGCTGTGCGTGGGAAGCCAGCGGCTATCAGCACCAGATTGTTGAAGCGGATCGCATTGGCGGCAGCTTCCTCTCCGTCCGCAACATGCAGCACCCGGTAGCCCTCGAAACAGCCCGAGGCATCCAGCCGTCGGGTCGACAGTATTGTTTCGGCGTCCATCAGTGAACAATCTGTCTTGAAGTGTAAGACGCCCTCGGGCGTGAACACCTCGCGCAGTTTGTGCCCCCACTCCGAGGTGATTTTCGCCAGCTCGGCGACACCTTCCGCGTCGGTACGGTCTGACCGGCCCACCAGAATTTCGCGACCGGTAACAAGGATATCTCCACCCTCGATATGGCCGGGGCCCTGGATTTCCAGAACCGTATCGTAGCAGCCGTGAAGGGTCGGTGCCATTTCAGCCACTTCACCCATCCGCGAAGGTGCGCCAGGTCGCATCAGTATCGCACCTTGCGGCAGGCAAAGGGCTGTATCCTCGACAAATTGTGCGTCGGGAAACGCGTTCAGGGGATCCAGTTCGATTACCTCGGCCCCGGTGCTTCTCAGTGCTGCCACATATGCCTTATGCGCCGCTGTCATCCCGTCGAAATCCGGGTTTCCGATATCTTCTGCACGCAACCCGCCTGCAATAGTCGGAGCCGGACGGCGGGTGATGGCGCGGGAAAACTCAAAGGTTGGGTCTGACATGTTTCAATCTTTCTGAGCTGCGAATTTCGGAGTGGTGACTTCGATCATTACCGGCCCGTTCTGGGCGGCAGTTTGGCGCAATGCCTGCGCGACAGCCTGCGGTTCAGCTGGAACCGAAGCGAATGGAATGCCGTATGACTTGGCCGTTGCTGAAAAATCGGGAGGCGAGGGATCACATCCTATGACTGTTACGCCCGCATCCTGCATTGACGTGGCAATTTCCTGGTATCCATGATTGTTCCAGATCACGAAGGTGACCGGCAGGTCTTCGTCGACTGCTGCCATAATCTCAGGCAGAGAAAACTGGGCGCCTCCATCGCCCGCGATGCATATCACACGTGCTGTGGGATCGGCGACCGAAGCGCCGATGGCTGCGGGGATTCCATAGCCCAGTGCGCCGTACCCAGTTGCCGCGTTAAACCAGCCTCCGGCCCGGTCGTGGTCGTAGAAAAGATTGCCGGCATAGATCGGTTGGGTGGAATCTCCGACCATTAGCGCGTTCGGGAGCGCAGAGCGCATTGCGTTGAGGATTTCCACCTGTTTGCGATAGTCCGGACCAATCTCCGCCCAGGCGGCGTCACGTGTTTTGCCTGCACGTTCCGTACCATCGCTTTGCTTTGGCTTGTGCGGTAAAGCGTCACCCAGCGCTGATACAGCCAAGTTGACGTCACCTTGAATGATGAGCGCTGCCTCATGTCGCGTCAGTTGCTCGCTGCACCGATCAACCCGTATCAACCCTGACATTTCAGCAATTTGGCCGGTGGCATACATATCATAGTCGGTTGGCCCCAACTCAGTTCCCAGCGCAAGGACGCAATCGGCGCTTTCTATCAAGCCGCGTACGGCGTCCAGGCTGGGGCTTGCCGGAACGGTCAGCGGATGCCTGTGCATCAGGCCGCGCGCGTTGACGGTTTGCACCACGGGGGCATCCAGAGCTTCGGCCAGTGCCTGCAATCCAGCCTCTGCATGCTTTGCGCCGCCGCCCGCCAGAATGACAACGTTCTTCGCTTTGGCCAGTTGCTTTGCGGCTTGGGTGATCAAAACCGGGTCAATCGGGGAGACCGAGACAGGCGGTTCGACCGGTGTTTCCTGATATTCTGAAGCTGCGATATCTAACGGAACTTCGATATGCACCGGTCCGGGTCGACCGTTGGCGAGGGTGTGGAACACGCGGTCCAAGACCGGGTCCAGAGCGTTGGTGGCGGAAACTTGTTCGGACAGCAACACAACGGTCCTGGCCAGTCCCAACTGGTCTGGCAATTCATGCAGATGCCCTAAACCCCTGCCAAGAGATGCGGTTTTGTTGACACCGGACACCACCAGCATCGGTATTGAATCCGCGCGGGCCTGCGCCATCGGCGTCAATGTATTGGTCAATCCAGGCCCGGTGATCACAAAGGCCACACCCGGTTTGCCTGACACGCGCGCATAGCCGTCGGCCATAAACCCTGCACCCTGTTCGTGTCTGGGTGTAACGTGACGAATGCCCGAGCCTGCAAGCCCGCGGTAAAGCTCGACCGTATGAACGCCCGGAATTCCGAACACGCAGGTCACATCCTTTTGGCGAAGCCTTGCAACCAATGCTTCGCCCACGGTCATTTCACTCATGCAACCTCGCGTGATTTTCTGTTGGCGTGATCGATGAGGCGGGACACCGCAGTGGCAAAGTTGGTGTCACTGATCGTCAGGGCCACTCGCACCCAGTCTTTCAAGCTGTCCCCAAAGGCGGATCCCGGCATGACAGCCACCCCGGTCTGCAACAAGTCCCAGGCATAGGCTTCGCCGTCCAGCCCGGTGGCGGAGACGTTGATCATGGCGAACATTCCCGCCTGAGGCCGGTGAACGGTCAGATCCGTTTCTGCTT
>NZ_JBXWQZ010000090.1:0-11552 GCF_059612645.1 Ruegeria sp. YKSF131
GGGAGCGGAACCAGTTGAATTGGGCCCCGGACGGTGTGGTGTAGGGGTTCTGCCGGTCATTGACGAACAGATGTTCGGTCAGAGGTGTGAAGGACATGCAGCGCGCCTGCACATGCTGCCCCCGCAGGATCGCCATGACACGGCTGAGGATGCTGACACGGGATCCGCCCGTGCGGTCGCTGTCGGGAAAATCACCCTGAGGATCCAGCGCGCGCCCGGCCTCCAGCATCAATGTCCGGCAACCGCGCTCGCTTGTTTCCTTCGCAACCCATCCACCGGCTGCGCCGGAGCCAATGACGATGACATCGTATTCTGGTCCGGATGCCTGCATCGTTCAGGGCCTGCGCGTGATGTAGCCCCAGACCTCGCCACAGGTCCAGGCGATGGTCAGGATGATGATATAGGGCAGCGCCGCTAGGTATCGCAAAAGCCGCCCCTTGCCCGCCTGTGTCAGACCGTGGCGCACCCACAGCACCGGTGGGATCAGCGGGCTGGACAGGATATAGACCAGCCGTTTCGGACCACTCATATGCATCGCCCGGATATGGCCAAACAGACGCCCCCAGTGAAAGCGCTCGGGCAACAACTGGCCCAGCCGGGTCGGGGGACGGACATGGTCGACAACCAGCTCATTGGACAGCAACAACTCTTCGCCCTGTTCGATCAGGAACCAATGAACGACCGGTTCGCGAAAGCGTTCTTTCCACAGATGGCGGGTCGCCTCGAGCGCTTTCCGGCTGTAGGTCACGTTCACGTCCGAAACCCATTCCGCCGGGCCGCTGTCGAACGGCAGGCCGTAGCGGCCAAAGTCGGTCACATAAAACGCCCAGTTCAGCAGCGAGACCGGTTCCTTACAGTCGATGGCGCCGCCAATGACATTCTTTCCGGTTTCCGCATGTAGGCGCATAACGGTGCGGGCCCAGCCCGGGTGTGGATGGCCACGATCTTCGAGGATCGCGATCACGTCACCAGTGGCGGCCGCCAGCCCGGCTGCGCGCCTGCGGTCAAACAGCTCATGCTGACCTGCCTCGGAGGTAATCGGGCGGGCGGGTGTGATGTCCCCAAGGTCCAGAAAATTCACATCCGGGAACTCCGCCGCGTAATCAGCGGCGTCTGAGACGCTCGCATCATATGGCACGATGATGTCCAGCGGCGGCGGGTCTTCGAATGCGGCAACCGACAGCAGGAAGTCACGCAGGTAAGAGCCGCCATCGACAATCGTCACGACAATGGAAAGCGTTGGATGATCTGTCACCGCAAGCTCCTGCAACTGAAAAAACCCTGCCTCTTCACGGCAGATACTGACAATGCCCGGTCGGGATGCCAAGCGTCGTCTGGAAACCGGTCAGAGGTCATGCGGCCATGTCCCCCAGCGCCTTGAGCGTCACAGGCTGGCCGGTTGCACTGCTTTCGCGCACCGCATCGGCAACCTCGATCGCCCGCAGGGCGGCGTGACCATCGGAAATGCGCAAACCTGTCCGACCCGCACAAAGGCCAACGAACTCCTGCAGCTCATCTGCAAAAGACAGCAACGCCGTAGTCTTCCAGGATTTCAGTTTTTCCCGCAGCATGATCCCGGGATAGCGGCGATGCTGACGGATGGGCCTGCCGCCCGGGCGATCCATGGTGATCAGCAGCGTTTCCATCGGCGCGTAGGCGCCGCGCACCATGCCTTTGCTGCCATAGACCTCGACCTGGCTTTTGTAACCTTTCCAGTCTGTCCAGGTCGCCTGATACATCGCCGGAATGCCCTCGGGGTTTTTGAAGATCGCCATCGCGTTGTCCTCAGAGCCGGGCTCGTTCCAGACCTTTTCGGTGGCGACACCATAAACGCTGGTGATTTCGCCCAGCATATGGCGGGCCATGTCGGTCATGTGAATCCCCACATCCCACAGCGCGCCACCCCCGGATATCTCGGATTTGTATTCCCAGTCATGCACGAATTTCGTCAGACCCTCATGGCCACCATAGATGCGCACATGATCGACCTCTCCGATCTGGCCCGATCCGATGATATCTTTCACGTAAGAGAAGGCTGGGTAATAGCGCATGTTGAATCCGCCGCCCAGAGCCCTGCCCGCCGCCCGGGCTGCTAAAACGATCCTGCGGCTGGCCTCGACCGTGGTGGCCAGTGGCTTTTCCGCCAGCACGTGCAACCCCCGCTCAAACGCGGTCAGGCACAAAGGTTCGCGCACATGTGCCGGAGTCGAAATAATGACCGCGTCCATGTCGGCATCAAAAAACCTGTCTGCATCGGTAAAGGCTGGCGCACCACTGGCCACGGCTTCGGCGCGGTCCATGTCCATATCCATAACGGCGGCAAGCGTGGTGTCAGGGTTGTCGATAATGGTCTGCACGCGCATCTGCCCGATCTTGCCGGCTGCGCCGATCACACCGATCCTCATAAAATTCCTCACTCAAAAACCTTGGGGTGTTACACCCCGGACATCTATAACAGCAGATCATCTGTTAGCGGAGTAGCATGCGCAACCACCCTGCGCTAGGCTTCTGAGGCGCAACGATTTCATGCCTAGATTTGAATTGAAGAAGGATTGGCAACAGTGAACTTCACCGGATCAGAAAAACTGCGGGGGCAGGCAGTCTTTGTCACCGGCGCGACAGGGTTTCTCGGGGGGCGCCTGGTTTCGACCCTTCTGGAAAGCGGGGCGCGGGTTACAGCTCTGTTGCGCAGCCGCCATGGCGCGAAAGGCCTTGAAGCAAAGGGCGTCACTGTCGTCACCGCAGCACTTGGTGATCAGGGTGCGATTGCAGACGCCCTGCGCGGCCACGACATACTGGTGCATCTGGCCTATGACGTGCGGGCCACTTCCGAGAAGAACCTGTCAGATTTTGCCGCACTGTTCAGCGCGGCACAGGATGCTGGCATCGGCAGGATCGTCCATACCAGTTCCATCGTGGTTTATGATGTCTGGCCCAACGCGGATCTGGATGAAACCAGTCCGGTGCAACGCTCTGGTGGCAGCCCGTACCGCCAGGCCAAGATCGAGATGGAGAAACAGCTGATGGCTGGACCCATCCCGGCCGCCATCCTTCAACCCACCTTGATTTATGGGCCCGGCAGCGCCTTGTGGACGGATCAGTTGACGGAAAATCTGGCCACAGGAACACAAGTCCTGCCGCAGCCCCTGGGCCTGTGTAACGGCGTGTTCGTCGACGATGTGGTACAGGCCATTCTTAGGGCGGCAGTTCTGGCGGATCTGGGGCAGGAACGCTTTATCATCTCCGGGCCTGAACCGGTGGCTTGGTCCGACCTTTTAGCCGGCTATTCGCGGATCATCGGCAAAGGCGAGCTCCGCCTGGAACCGTATCAAACCCTCTCGGATCGATTGGGCCCCGAACCCGATCATGATGCGGGTCCCGAGACCCTCTCGGCTGCGGCCCGGATCGGAGCGCTTGGCCGTACGCTGCTGGGGCGGGAACGGTTCGAAGCGCTGGTGCGTGCCATTAAAAGACGCGTCTCCTCCGGCGATGGTGCCGCCTATCCCGACCGGCATCTGCTGGAACTTTTTGCGGCCAAGGGCAGGTGTAGCATCGCACATGCACAGGAGCGGTTGGGTTATCAGCCCGACTACTCGCTTGAAAAAGGTCTGGCGGCGACAGCAGACTATTTGCGGGGCCGGTTTGGCTAACGCCATGCCATTATTTGAAACGCAACCGCATGGCCCGGATTTCGGGGCCGCTATCAAGGCAAAAACATGCTGCATATTGGTGTAGACGCCAGTTCCTGGGAAAATGAACGTGGCTTTGGACGTTTCACCCGCAATCTGATCCCTGCCCTGGCGGCCCGGAAATCGGGCTTTCGCTATACGTTGCTGTTCGATCAGGAACCGACGCGGCCTGTACCCGAAGGTGTCGACATCCGGATTGCCGGGTCGGACAAGTCGATGTCAGAGGCCTCCTCCGGGGCCTCGGCGCGCGGCGGGGCCGATCTGATCACCATGGCCCGATCCGCACAGCGGATGGAATGCGATCTGTTCTTCTATCCGGCGGTCTACTCCTATTTTCCACAACTGATCCGACGGCCCTCGGTCGTGTGTTTTCATGACACCATTCCTGAACGGTTTCCCGATCTCATCTTCCCCAAGAAACTGAACTTCCGCCTGTGGCAGGTGAAATGCTGGCTGGCCAAGAAACAGGCAACGCGGATCATGACAATCTCGCAGGCGTCCGCCAATGATCTGGAACGTATTCTGCGCATCCCCGCAGATCGCACCGACATTATCACCGAAGGGGCTGAGCCGGTCTTTCGGCAAATCCACGACGCACAGCTTCTGGCGCAGACGCGTCAGACATACGATATCCCGCCCGACGCGCCCTTGCTGGTCTATGTGGGCGGCTTCAACCGGCACAAGAATGTGCTGCGCCTGATCGAGGCGATGCCTGAAATCCTGGCGCGTGTGCCAAATGCACGCCTGGCCATTGTCGGGCGCACCACCGGCGCGCGGTTCTGGGACAATGTCGAAGACCTCAAGGCCAGCGCTGCTGCCGATGCGGCGCGGTCCGAGAGCATCATCTTCACCGGTGAGATCGACGACGAGCAGCTTGCATTGCTTCTCAACACAGCCGATGCGCTGGTCTTCCCCTCGCTCTGGGAGGGGTTTGGTCTGCCGGCGCTTGAGGCGATGTCCTGCGGTACCCCCGTTTTATCCTCGGATTGTGGCAGCCTGCCCGAGGTGGTGGGCGATGGCGGGCTGTATTTCGACCCCCTGTCCAGCCAGGCACTGGCAAATCAGGCCGTCCGGCTGCTGACTGAACCGGGCCTGCGGACCGACCTTTCGCAAAAGGCGCTGGCGCAAGCCACCCAGTTCAGCTGGGACAAGGGCGCGGAACTGGCCGAGGCGTCGTTTCGGCAAGCATTACGCCCTAAATGACAAAAATTATCCTGACTTGGACATATCAAAAATACCCTCAACAATACCATAAATGGCCAAAGATTGAGGCGTTTTGGGAAACACGGTACTGCAGTCTCGGACCGGGCCGACAAATATATTGGATTCGCCCCCGTTCCGCCCTATCCGTGGAAAGAGCCTGAATTTCCGACGGCCAAACCGCACATTGATTTCAGTCTGACTTTGTACGATCAGGATAGATTATGAACTACGAAACCTCGCACCATCTTTCCCTCAAGCAGCTTATCGCGGCGCGCGATGCGCGGGTTGCTGTGGTTGGGCTGGGCTATGTCGGGCTGCCACTGGCGCTGACTGCCTATGATGAGGGGTTCGATACCACCGGCGTTGATCTCAACCCTGACCGGGTAGCACGGATCAATCAGGGCGATCAGGTCATATCGTATCTGGCGTCAGACCGGATCGCTCAAGCGGTAGACAGCGGCAGGTTCCGCGCAACGCAGGACGCCGCGGCACTGGCCGAGGCCGATATCATCCTGATCTGCGTGCCGACCCCGCTGACCGATGCACAAGACCCGGACATGCGCTTTGTCGCAGCCGCAGCGCAGACCATCGCGCAGCATCTGCGCCCCGGTCAGATGGTGGTGCTGGAAAGCAGCGTCTGGCCCGGTGCCACCACGACCCTGGTTCAGCCGATCCTTGAGGCGGGCGGTCTGCGCGCGGGTAGTGATTTCTTCCTGGCGTTTTCGCCCGAGCGCGAAGACCCCGGCAATGACAAGTTCGACACGCACAGCATCCCGAAGGTGGTGGGCGCCGACGATCCGCTGTCGCGGCAACTGGTCGAGGATTTCTACCGCGCTATCGTCACCAGCGCCGTTCCGGTCAGCTCGGCCGCCACAGCCGAAGCGGTGAAGCTGGTCGAAAACAGCTTTCGCACCGTCAATATCGCGCTGGTCAACGAGTTGAAGACTGCGCTTGAGGCGATGGATGTGGATGTTTGGGAAGTGATTGAGGCCGCGGCCACCAAACCGTTTGGCTTCATGCCCTTCTATCCCGGTCCCGGAATTGGTGGGGCCTGCATCCCGGTGTCTCCGGCCTATCTGGCCTGGCGTGCCGCGGATGCAGGATCTGATACGCCGATCATCAATCTGGCCCGCTCCAGCAACGACGCCGTGCCATCCATGCTGGCGGCACGGATGGCCGCCGAACTGGCGGCGCGTAACGGCTCGGCCATCGCCAAGAGTGGGCTGCCCCTGACCGGACAGCGCATCCTGCTGATGGGCATCGCCTATAAGCGCGATGTCGAAGACACCCGCCGCAGCCCGGCGCTGGTGCTGCTGGACGAGCTCGAGAAGCTGGGGGCCGAAGTCGACTATCACGACCCCTATTTCCCGCGCCTGCCCGAAGGTGGCGAATATCCGCAGCTTGCGGGTCGCACATCCCAGCCGCTAACCGCAGAAAACCTGAAGCGCTATGCGGCGGTGGCCGTGATCACCGATCACAGCGCCCCGGATTACGGTCTGGTCGCGCGCAAGGCGGCGCTGGTCTTTGATACGCGCAATGTTTTTGAAAAAGCGGGGATCAGGGTGACGGACGGGCGTCTGGTCAAGATGTGACCCCTCAGCCCCCCTGCCATTCGGCGGCCGAAACGCACGCTCATCTGGCATTCCATCCAATCAACCGCGGATCGACAGAGCGGTGCCATAGGCGAACCTTTGCACATTTTCAGGGATGTGGGCGTTCCATATTGCTGTCACAAAAGTTTTGAGAAACTATCCACTCAGACATTCCTATGTCTCAATAAATTATAAAGCAGTGTGGCACGAGTAGTGGAGCAAAGCTCCTCCCGGTAAAAATAACCAAATTTTAACCCTCTGTAGTTCAAAGTTTTGCCATGATTTCACCGCGAAATCATTATGGGCATCTGCCCAATGGCTGAACTGCAACCACTTGAGGGCTGGCCAGACCAAGACCATAGCCGGAGGACTTGGAGAACATGATAGGAGTTATCGGAATAGCCATTCTTGTCGGCCTGTGCGCCGCCGGGATTGCTTTGTTCTCCGGTGCGTCCATCCTGATGGCTCTGGGCAGCTATGTCCTCTTCGGCTGGCTGTTCATCATTGCCGCTCTCATCGTCATCGGTGCTGTCAAAGCCGTGAAGACACGCGTGCAGAAACAAAACCCCGCCTATTCCAGCTAAGGGCTAATCCCGCCCGGCGACCCTCTTGGCCACATAGCCCAGAAACGCCCGCTGCGGGTTTCTGATCTGCGGGCGGCCGGATGCGGTCCAATAGGCCAGCCAATCCGCCTCCAACGCATAGACATCGCGGCCCGGTGCCATTGCCCGGGCTTCCTCCAGTGCCTGTGACGGCAGGATCGGTTTGTCCGGTCCCTCGACCACCTGGCCACGGCGCGAAAAGCGGATCAGGTCGCCGGGCTCTTCGATCATCTCGTAATCGGGCAGGTGATCGGCTGCGATCATGTCGCGGATCATTTTGCGGAACACCCGCCGGGGCGAGGCCGAGCCCGATTTCTTCAGCAGCACCTCGACCGAGATCCGCCACTCGGGCTGGCGACCGCAATGCTTGCGGGCCAGCTCATAGATGCGCCGCTCAAGCGGTTTGCGCAGGCGAAAGTAGTCGCGGCTGAGGGTCAGAACGGATTTCGCCAGCACCGCGCGAAACAACCAGTCCGACAGTTTCACACTGACGCTGACCATCCGGCCCGCCCGGGTGTGGCGGACGATTTCCCAGCTTTCGATCAGGCCGAACCCGGTGGTGGTTTCCTTCTCGCCGGTGACAATGTTGGTGGTGATCCGGGTGCCTGCCAGCCGCTCGAACGCTTCGCGCAGACGCTTGTAGCCATCGCCGCTGGTTTCGCGGTTGGTGGCCACCAGCAGATCATGCGCCTTCAGATGCAGCACCCGGCTGACCGTCCGGCCCGCATTGATCGCTGCCATCAGCTGGCTGATGCAAAAGATCAGGATGTCCTTGTCGTGGATCGTCGCCAGCCCCCGCACCGAGGGCGTCACCGTGATCTCGACCCCGTTATGCTCGTAATTGAGGATCCGGCGATCCGGTCGGGTCGAGAGCGAAAACATCGGATGCTCCATCGAGCCCATATCTGTCTTGGGCAGCGCATCGAAGATATCGCATACAAAAAAATCACCCGTTGGGTGCCGGTCGGGCAACAACGCCCCTGACCCGCTCATACTGCCCTGCCCATATGTCCTGCCCGAATCTTTGTTCGTGGTTTTATTGACGCCTACCGTAGAGTTATCCACAGGACGCGTAAAGCCGCCGGAACGTGGGATCAGAGTCACTGCAACGTGGGATCAGAGTCGCCTGATCGTGGGATCAGATTCACTATGGGCGCTCGATAATGCAAAAAACCGTTTTTTTTCTTATACTTAAAAACATCAGGATTTCGCTGTAACTAATAAGATAACAGGATTCTAACTGGATATTTTTTTGCCTGACACTCAAAACCAGCGTTTCAATCGATAGTTACCCCTTATTATTGCTTAGAAAATCCGGTTTTATGCTCATTATGCTTCCGCATGCTTTCTTTTGTGGTATATTGGTCAAAACATAGCACATAGGCAGATTTTCAATGCGAGCAGCGACCTCCGAGGGGCTTCCCCCGTATTTCAATATCGATCCGGATCTGGCTTATGCTGAGCTTGGCAATCCAACCGGTACGGGTGACTTTTCACAAATCGCGGATGCCTGTGCGCGGGGTCGCAGCGATCTGGCAAACCGGGGGCTAGAAGAGAACGGTCAGAAAAAGCTGCGCCTGTTTTCAACTTGGGAAATCACCAAATACCTGATCCCTGTTGCACCCGCCCATTTTCGCCGTGTGCTGAAGGGCAACCCGGATTTGCCGCAGGGGCAATCCGAAACCGAGGGTGGGGCCAAGTGGTTCACGCTGGATGAGGTTCTGCGGCTGCGGGCACATTTTGCCTCGGAGGGGTCCAAAGCCAAAGAGTACCGCCCTTACCGGCCCAATGGGCTACCTGCCAAGATCGTTTCGGTCGCCAATTTCAAGGGCGGCGTTGGCAAGACCTCAACCTGCGCGCATCTCGCCATGTCTGCCGCCCTGGATGGTTACAAGGTGCTGGTCATTGATCTGGACAGCCAGGGTTCGATGACGTCGATCTTTGGCGGCAAGGTAACCGATGAATGGCAGACGGTGTTCCCCCTGCTGGCCCGTCATTACGCCACCCATCTGCGCCGTGATAATCAGGGACGGCTTGATCGGGGTGAGGCACCACACCCCATCGACGACACCTTGTCCGAAGCGCTGAAGGTCCGCAGCAGCGATCTGATCCAGACCACGCATTGGCCGAATATCGACTTGATCGGCGCGCAGCTGAACCTGTACTGGGCCGAGTTCCAGATCCCCGTCTGGCGAATGCAGGGCCGCAGCTGGAAGCTGTGGGACGCGCTGACCGATACGCTGGACGAGGATGGGGTGCTGGACGAGTATGACATCATCTTCATCGATACCCCCCCTGCCCTTGGCTATCTGACGATCAATGGGCTGGCCGCCTCGGATATCCTTCTGGTGCCCATGGGGGCCTCGTTCCTGGAGTTCGACTCCACCGGGCGCTTCTTTGACATGCTGCATTCCACGTTTCAGTCCATCGAAGATGGTGAGAACATGGCGGCTCGCGCGTTGGGACGGCCCGAGATGGCCTTTCAGTGGGACGCCGTGCGCACGATCATCACCCGCTATGACGGCAGCCAGCAGGCGGAGCTGGCCGGGCTGATGCAGGCCTATCTGGGTCGGACTCTGTCGCCACATTGGCAGGGCTACACGGCGCTGATCGGGCAGGCCGGGGAACAGGTCAACGGCATCTACGAGGCCGATTACCGTGATTTCAATCGCGAGACCTATGTGCGCGGGCGGGAAACCTTTGATGCCACCTATGCCTCGTTCAAGAAGCTGCTGATTGGTGTCTGGCGAGGTGAGGAACTGGCCCAGCAGGCCGAAGCGGCGGGAACGCCGGAACTGGCGCTAAGGTGATCATGTTTCGCGCGCGAAACAAATCAGTGGTGCCCGAAACAGGGTCTGATCTGCGCTGGAAAAGGAGAAAGTGATGGCAAAACGCAAACGGTTGACCCCTGCCCGGCCGGATTATCTGGAAGACACCCGCCCTGCCCCCGGGTTGAACCCCATGTTCCCTGCGGATACGCCCCGCGCTGCGCCTCCGGTTGCGCAGGTGGCTGGAGCCACGGCGGCTCAGGCGGCACTGGAGGAGCTGTCCGGAGAATTGCGTGCCGCCCGTGCCGAAGGTCGGCTGGTGCAGGACCTGCCGCTGGATTCCATTGAGGAAACCTATCTGGTGCGCGACCGGCTGGCGGCTGATGACGCGGATATGGAGGCATTGAAGGAAAGCCTGAAGGCGCGCGGGCAGCAAACACCGATTGAGGTCGTGGAACTGCCGGAGGGGCGTTATGGGCTGATCTCTGGCTGGCGTCGGATGACAGCGCTGCGGGCCTTGGCGCAGAACACGGGCGAGGCGCGCTTTGCAACCGTACGTGCCTTTCTCAGGCAACCACAGAGCGCATCAGACGCTTACGTGGCCATGGTCGAGGAAAATGAGATCCGCGTCGGGCTGAGCTATTATGAGCGCGCCCGGATCGTGGCGCGCGCGGCAGAGCAGGGCGTTTACCCGGATGAGGCCGCCGCCCTGCGCGGGCTGTTTGCATCGGCCAGCCGGGCGAAACGGTCAAAGATAGGGTCCTTCATCGCGATATATCACGCGCTGGACGATCACCTGCAGTTTGCTTCGGCCATTCCCGAGCGGTTGGGATTATCGATTGCCAAGCTTGTGAAAGAGGAGTCGAAAGCGACTGCTTTGATAGCCAAAGCCCTGCAAGGGGCCGCGCCCGAGACATCGGAAACTGAGATATCGGTTCTGACCCGCACGGCAAACAACCTGTCATCAAGGGATGCAAAATCGCCCGCTCCCGAGACGGTCTCGAAAGAGACATTCGGTGACATTCATTTGAAACAGAGTCGAAACGGTTCACAAGTCATCCTGTCCGGTCGAGGGATGTCTGAAGAATTTCTTATGGAACTGAAAACCTGGCTACACGCACGCAGCACCTAATGTTTCGCGCGCGAAACCGCCCCTTCTTTCATCCCAACAGGTCCGTCGCCGGGTTTTCGGCGATATCGACGTCATCGTAGTATTTCTGCGCCTGCGCCATGGAGCGGTGCAGGGACAGGCGCATGGCGGCCTGGATCGGGGCGCCGTCCAATGCGGCTTGCGTCAGAAACCCCGAGCGCAGCCCGTGAGGGCTGGCGAAGTCCTCAGGTAGCCCAGCCAGTTTCAGTCGATGCTTGACGATCTGATAGATCGCGTCTGGAGACAGACGGCGTTTCAGCACGTGGTCGGCCTTGGAGATGGGGCGGAACAGCGGCCCATCCCTGATCTGACCCACCTCGATCCAATGCACCAGCGCCTGTGCCGCCCGGGTTTTCAGCACCAGCCGCGGGGTTTCCCCCTTTTGGGTGGTCTTGGTTTCCAGCAGTGAGATCCACACCAGGCCCTTGGTCTCGAACTCTTTCAAGGACACATCTTCCCGCATCAACCCGGTGATCTCGGACCTTCGCCGCCCGCCCGAGGCCCAGCCCAGCATCAGGAGCGCCCGGTCGCGGCAATCGCGCCGCGAC
>NZ_JBXWQZ010000091.1:0-11150 GCF_059612645.1 Ruegeria sp. YKSF131
GAAACCTCCGGCGTCCATAGATTGTCCCGTATGAAGATGCGTCTCTCCCCAAAGTGGCCGTTCCGGGAAAGTTCGACCAGCATAGGGTGAATAGGCGGGAGCAGGATAGGTGTCTGCAAGCTGTTCGGCCTGCGGGGTCCATTCCTGAGCGTAGCCCGGCATCGCCGTCGCTAGGATCGTAGTTGCGAGTAGTGCAATCGCTCCGCTAGTGGCAGTGCGCTTCGACCGTGTCATGCTTTCTCCTCCTAACAAATCAATTCTGGTGCGATTTTGTTGGTACTCGATTGGATAATTGATCCACCTAGAAGGATATCGACAGCGTGAAGAAGCCGCCGACCCCTTCGGTTCGGTTTTTGGTTTCGAACTCTTTATAGGCTCGAAGGCTTGCGTAGACCGCCCGTCCTCCGATCTCTCCACTGTATGCGATTTGAGGACCGACACCATAGGTCTCGGATCGGAATCCGCCGAGCGCCGCTGGCGCTCCCTGGTCATTGGATATTTGCTTGTATGCAAAACCCACCGCACCCAATTGCCAGTTCCCCGAGACAAACTTTGACATTGCCCAGTCCAGGTGGATGGACTCGCCATTGGTGTAATCCGTGTCTGAATTTTCGAAGTTGTACGTCAAACCCAACGTGGCCGACGCCTCCCATCCGCTTTCCGGATTGAAATAGGTATATGCCCCTCCAACGTCGATCGCAGCATGACCGATGCCGATGTTCGCAAGACGGTCTGCATCGTAGTCTCCGACAGGTATTGCGCCCGTCGCATAGACCATCCAGTTGTCCTTGCCCTTGTTCCAGAACAGTTGGACCGTGGGGTAAAGATCGCCGAACCAGGTTACCTTTTTCGATGCGCCCCCGGAGACTGGTCCGAGTGTCACATCCGCGTCCACATCACTGGATGCGAAGATGGTCGCAAGCGAAAAGGCGATTTGACCGCCCAGAACCGTGGTTTCGGGGCTATAGCTCGGAATGACGAACTGTCCAAGATACCGTGCGTCTACGCCCAACCGGATTTCACCACCCAGTTCAAGTTCCTGTCCGCCGGAAACATCACCAGAATAAGCATAGGTAACGAGGGGCACCGAAAATCCCGTCTGAGGCGGGATTGCCGCAAAGCTCGCGTACTGCCCCGGTAACCAGAAGCTTACGCCACCTTCGTCTGCACTAGCACATGTGCTTGCGGACATCGCGGCTATCATGCACGGACCGGCTTTCAAGACCGATCCGAGCTTTGCAGAGAACCGGATGTGATCGCTCCAGGAAGTCTTTGTCATTCACCCGGCGTGTACCAGATCGGTGACGTGTACGCGCGCTCCTGCGTTGAGGTTGGCACGTCGTCTGACATTTCGTCTCCAAAACGAACAGCGTCATAGACCGTCCAACGCGGTGTCGGAATTTCCAGAACTCTTGCGTAATAAAATGCTCGCAAAGACGGATCGAACTCCGGATCGCTCCAGACGGTGATCAATTCAGGTGCGCCGATTGAATTGGTGAAAGTTGCGGTGGTAACGTCGACCGTGTTTCCGACGGGCGGCAGCGTGCCATCCGGTCCCGGTTCGCGATCATCCGACCACGCCACATCGAAAACCTTTTCTTCAGTTTCGCCCGCTGCATTCAGCCAGCCTTTGACGATCTGGATGCGGTCGAGATTGCCCGAAAACGGATCCTTGAGCGCGGCGACCAGAAAGGTCGGTGCCTCGGCACCTTCCGGCGCATCCGGCAGATCGCCCCCCATTGGAACACCCTTCTCGTAGCCAATGTCCGCCGGTAAACGCGACCGGGCGTCCGCGTCGACAAACTCCCATCCTCCGAAGAAACGAACCCCGATACGGCTTCCCGTGGTCCCATAAACCTCTTTGCGTTCCATGGCGTCAAAGATTGCTGCGCGGGTATTGTCCTCGGCCCAGACCGCAGCCAAGCCGGACGCGGCCATTTCCCATCCCAGGACGGTAAGACCTTCGAAGTCGCCGACGAGGTGGTTCCAACGGCCAGGCTCCGGCTCGACCCCGGAATGCTTGCCGAAGAAATTGTCCTCCTGCGCCGTCGCGAGCGCAGTGTGGCTGTCGGTTGATCCGACCACGCCGAATTTATAGGGGTTTGTGCCAAGCTGGTCTTCGAGCTTTAGCCCGTTTTTCAGCGCTTCCCGCGCATACTCGTACTGAAGCATCCAATCCTCTTTCGGCGTAGGCCCCAGATTGGCCTTGTCCCAGGTCTCGTAGTCCGCGAACTCGTCATTCGGGCTCAGGAACGGATGCGTCTCTCCATCGCCTTTGATCTGCGTGATCTCGTACAACGGCTCCCATTTTGCTCGGCGCTCGACATAATCACCCGTGAGCGGTTCGCCCGTTTTGGGGTTGGTCTCGACAGGGAACATCAGACCATTCGAAACGTTTCCATTATGGGCCAGCGCAAGGATCCGTCCCCCGGTTTCGTCTTCGTAGCGCTCCATCCAGTCCCAAAGGTCTTCCGGGTTGAATGTTTCCGCAGTGGTGAATGGCAGCATCTGGCGCGCACGGCTCGCATCGTCGCGATATATGACGTTGCGGTGCAGGTTGTTGCCGGCCTCAGTCGACGTCCATTCATAGCCGATAAAGGCCGTGAAGGTTCCGGGATCATCGAATGCGTCAGCGGTTGAAGTGAAGTCGTCCCAGACCGACTGGACAAAACGACGATCGGCAATCGCTTCGGGAAGCGACTCTCCCGTAATCCCGGCGAATGTCTCAATTACTTCCATCGTCGCGGCGAGAGCGACGTTTCCGCCCTGGTTAATACGGTCGTTCCAATCCCGGAGCGTAGGGTCGCGCATCAGCGTCGCATTGCCAGCGACAATCTCATTCATTGCTCCCATGGCATCAGAATGATCTGCAACGACAAGCCAGTCGAGCGGTCGTGAGAGCTTCACGCGCAAACCATGTGACGTGGTCACTTCATCGCCCCGAGCAAAGCGGTAAGCGTCCGCCGGTGTCAAAACGACACCGAACGCTCGCGCATCCAGCGAGTTCGACGTGTGAAGATGCGTATCGCCCCAGAGCGGTCTAGTCGGAAAGTTCCTGCCAGCGTACGGCGAGAATTCGTCTGGTGCCAATCCCGGCATGTCTTCTGAGGAAATCGTCATTTCGCCGACCTGCCCGCCTTGCGCAGCTTCCTGCGCAACGGCGCTAGTCCCAAGCACCCCTACAGATATAAAAGCTATTGAAACGGCACGAAGTTTCATCGTTTCTTCTCCTTAATTCTTACCTGCGCTTAGCAACGACAATAGATTTTTGCGGTTCATGAAAGTATCGACCGTCACAAATATCACTGCGGCGGTAGATACGGATCAGGTGTTCCTGGCGGTATGGGCGGGTACTCCTTGAATGTCGCCAAGTGCTGGCCAAGGAATGGTAGGGCTTTTTCAGCGACCCATGTATAGACCAGCAGTACGTCTTTTCGTTCGCCGGGATCGTTGATTAGATCATAGAGGCGCGGCGTTGAATACGACTTGGTATCGGAATAAACGGTGTCGTTCTCTTTGAACAAGACCTTCCAGTCTGTCCACTTCACACCGTAGATTTCCTCACCCATGTAAACGATGACATGATCGCGATTGGAGTCTTCCTGTTCACCCAACAAGAACGCCGACTGATCCACGCCGTCAAACGCACGGTCGTTTGGTACTTGGCCACCGGCAATTTCTGCGAGAGTTGGGTAAAGATCCATTTGGTGAACAATCTCGTTGCTGACCGCTCCTGCCGGAATTTTCCCCGGCCAACGGATCGCGAACGGAACACGGAGGCTGCCTTCAAATGGCGTGAACAAAGTGCCCTGCCACGGACCCGGCGTGCCTTGAGCATGTGGCATTGGCGCGATGTCATTGCTTCCGACGTTCATTGCTTCGGGGCCGTTGTCGGCAGTGAAAATTACAATTGTATTCTCGGCGATGCCGGCCTCATCCAAAGCGGCTGTCAACCGACCGACGTAGCTGTCGGTCTGGTGGAGGAGGTCGGCCCATAACCCTTTGCCCGTCGAGCCCTCAAAATCGGGATGCGGGATAACCGGCGTATGGGTCGCCGTCAGGGCGAAATAAACAAAGAAAGGTGAGTCATCACCACTCTTGCGATGGATGTAATCAACCGCTTTGTCCGTCAGGTCGCCATCGATCTGTGCCCGATATTCCAAGTCGTAGTCGCGAGCAATTGTGGCTTCCTGTCCGGCCACACCTTGCATGACATGAGGCGGCTCCAAGCCAAGCGCCTGCCATCTGCCTTGCGAGGTCCACACGGTCTGATCAGTGCTTTCGACGCCGTAGAATTCGTCAAAACCTTGATTTGTGGGATATCGCCCTTCTGACCAACCGAGGTGCCATTTGCCGTACATTGCTGTATTGTAGCCAGCATTTTTGAGCATCTCCGCCATGGTGATTTCCCATTGCGTCATCCCGTAAACACCACCCGCAACCGGAATGGTGTGATTGCCGGAACGTATACCGTACCGTCCTGTCATAAGTGCAGCGCGTGATGGCGTACACTGCGCTTCAACATTGAAGTTTGTCAGGCGCATACCCTCTGCAGCAAGTGCGTCCATGGCTGGCGTTGCTGCTCCGCGGATTATTCCGCCGCCGTTGAAGCCCGGTTCCCCCCAACCGAAGTTATCTAGATTGATCAAAACGATGTTGGGTTTGTCCTGTGCGAACGCCACGGTTCCCAAGCTGCAAAATATAAGCAAAATCAACGTGCGCACTGTGTTCACAATGCCCCCCTGATACTGTCGGCGATTGTTCTTACAGGAGGCTAAACCACGCGATCGTTGATTGCTGAACCATTTTGCGCCAACAATTGAAAGAACTTTGGAAACTTACGCCAATGACTTATTCGCCTTCCGTTACCGTCGCCGAAGCACTTGGAAGTGTTCCGACACTGATCACTAAAGCTCTCGGCGACCGTACGTTGGAGCGGTGTCTGGCGGAGGCTGGCTTGCCTCTCGACATCTCAGACAAAGTCGGTTTCTACATTCCCGAAACGGCCTTGAACCGATTTCTGGACACTGCGGCGCGAAGCGCTGGTGACGATCTGTTTGGATTGTATCTTTCGGAGCATCTTTCCGTAACGGAGTACGGCGCTTGGGGTGATTATGTTTTGGAAGCTTCCAATCTTGGAAATGCTCTGGAAAGGGCAGTACGGATTATTCATCTGCACGCCAACAGGGACACGCTTGAGGTAAGGCAAGACTCAGGTTCGACCTTTTTCAGGTATACTTTCGCTGAGAGACGAAACGCTGGTTATCGCCAGTCAGCTCTTGCCGCCTTGGGCTCACTTCTGAGTGTGCCACGCCATTTTCTAGGGCCAACATATCGTCCTTTGTCCATCGGCCTCGACCTGAAAGATGTCAGTTGCGAAGCTCGAATTGAAGCTCGCGTCAGGACCAAAGTTCGCACTGACAGAGACTGCATTTACTTTGAGATACCGAATTCCGATCTGACGGCGTGCAATCCGACCATTTCAGAAATGTATACGACAATTGGGGACGTCGTTCGGGCTTGCAGGGGAGGTCCGCCTGAAGATTTCGTTCAGTACTTGGAACAGCTTATTCTGCAAAGATTGGGAGAACAGAATATCGACTTGGATGACATTGCGCGTGCCACGGGCAAAAGTAAAAGAAGTCTCCAACGGAGAATTGACAGATCTGGTACCAATTTTCGATCTATCTACACCGCGGCTAGAATGCGCAAGGCAAGCGAACTGTTGACTCAAACATCAGCCACTGTAACGGCCATCGCCCTATACCTTGACTACTCGACCGCAAGTCACTTTTCCCGCGCATTCCGGAAACAATTCGGCATTACGCCCCTTGAATACCGAAACACGAGGTCTGTCCTTATCTAACCAGCCCTTTGGTCTTTATCGTGCAATGGTGTGCAACAGCACAAACGGCGCTTTGCCCGTTTAGTTAATGTCAATTCCGTGAGACCTAGTGCATGACCGGCTCACGCTTGCTGAGAGCGTCCGGAATCGGCTATTAGCGCAGATTGCTGCGCTTTGCATCAAGGTCTGAGAAGGGCTCGAAGCGGCCATCGAAACAGCTCTGTCGAATGACTGCTTTAACCTTGCTTGCGAGGCAGTGCCTGGTCAGCCGATCAATTTCTGCAGTTCCCTGTCAGCGCGGATAAGTTCATTGATCGTCTTGCGCATTTCCTCGGTTTCTCTCGATCGTTCTCCGTGCTTCCATGACGGATGGCTTGGCCCAGCGGCTTGCCCACCTCCAGCCCCATGCATGCGACAAACACTCCAGCCTTGAACGGCGGGTGCGCGGCACCGCTTGCCAGTGGACTTCGCCGTTGCTGTGCACCTGGGCGCATCATTGAGCCGTTTGGTGGGGTCCATGAGGTTGTCGTTACTTTTTGTCATCCGACTGCCCCCCGTTGTGCACGTTTCCAACAATTGCCTGACCACCTTCTTTGACTTCAACGCGTTCGACCCGGACGGTTTGATCTGCCTTGGAGCGATACCGTTTCAGGGTTTCAACCTGGTTAGTGAAGGTCCGCGCAAGTTTGTTGAGCGCCCGTTCCGCCGAGTCTTGCTGCGTGAGAGTTTTTACGTGGTTCAGGCGGCGTGCCATCATCATCGTCGCCTGATGGATCGCGCCCATCTGGATCGCAAGCATCGCTTCGATCTCGTCTCGCGGCCCAACCCCGGCAACAACAGACATCACGAAGTTTGATGCTGCCTCAGAAACAGAGCTGTCCTGTTGCCCGAGAGTCGCGACTTGATCCATCACGCCTTCGAAGAACCGATAATCGACTGTGCCTAGCTCATGCATCGCCAATGCGCAGGCCGCCGTTGGGTCTTTTCCTGTGTGCCCCACCGTGAGCCTTCGTGTGTCTTCATCAAAATCCAACGTGATATCCGGGGCCCGGACGCGTGATCGCTTCCGTTCCCTCAGATCGGCAACCGCATTGGTCTCCGCTTCGGTAAGCTCGGGGTCCTTTGTCTGCAGATCATTGCCATTGTCTTTCTGTGCCTTGCTCATGTCCGCCTCGCGTAACAGGGAGTGGTTAGTATTAGTGTTCCGATTCAGAACCGAAGGACCGACGAAAAACCGGCCTGACGGGTTCTGATTTGGAACCATGCGGGGTCTTTGGGTTCTCAAACGGAACCACAGAGGATGCTGACGGGTCCGTACCAGAACCGCGTTTTGTTTTTTCGGGCTGCCAGAAACGCCAGTTGTTAGTGGCGGCTTTTTTGCCGGACCGGGTTTGTGTGGTCTTAGTCGTTAACCGCCATTCGTGGGCGCGACGGTGATACCAGTTGCCTTCCTGCTCCAGCACAAGGAAGCCTTTGTCCTGCAGATCCTCGAAAGCGCGTTGAACGGTGGCCTTACCTAGGCCTAGAATCTCTGCCGCTTCGTTCATCGACAGGAACAGCTTGCCGTTGTTGCTGCCGTTGAAGCGGGTGTGAAGCTCCAGCCAGAGCTTCACTGCAGGTCCCGACAAAGCCCGCCACGCCGGAGATTTGATCATTGCGTAGGGCAGAGGGATGTATTGCCCCTCATCCGATCGTTTGCCCTTGGGAGACCGCCGTCTACTCATCGCGACACCTCCGCTGGAAACGCTCGGGAAGGGCATCCAACTCCGGAACGTCGCAGCCGATATGCGCCCGGACGAGCCGGGTTAGGCCGGATTTGATCACACAGTACCCGAGCGTGTCCCACGCCGCTCCCCCGGCCGGAAATTTGGGTCTCTGGCGCTGAAACAGCCATTGTATACCATCGCGGCAGTCAGAGACGCGGTAGATACCATGACGAAAGAGTTCGCCGCCGTAGTTCTCAGCAGTTTCCCGATGATCGGTTCGTGAAAGAAGGCCAGTGTCTGGCCCCCTGTCGAGACTCGTGCTGTTCGGCTTGGAAAAGGACATATCAGCCATGCTTGATCCGTCCTTTCCGTATGATCACCCGTTCGACCGAGTGGCTCAGGGGCGACCAGTAGTACCGGCGCTCGTTTTGTCTTGTCGGCGCGGGACATCCTGTGGCATCAACTGGACTTGCTAGGGTGGCAGTTGATGTCACTAGAAAAGCCCCATCTCCGCGCTTGGAGTTGGGGTTTTTCATTATGCAGCCTCGTTGTTGGGATCTGTGCGCCGTGCTGCCAGCCAGGCGTTCAGATCGGCGCCATGATAGGCGATCCGCCGACCGATGCGGAGAAAGGCAGGACCACACATACGGTGGCGCCATTGAGCCAGCTTTTCGCGGTTTCCCAGCAATTGCATTTCAGGGTCTTCTGGGAAATAGACCCGGTCGTCGTTGAAGACGCTTGCCATCGTTAAAGTCCCCTTGGATTAGTTTCGATGGCTCCCAATTATGGGCAGCATTCTAGACTTGTCACCAGACTTTTTCCTGCGCCTAAGCGCTTTCCAGAAGCGAGAAAACGCTTAGGCGTTTTTCTTGAACACTGCTTCGTACCTCGATTTGAAATGCTCTATTGACCGCAACTCCGTTCCGTAGTCCGCATGAGTTTTTTGCGATTTGGGGAAGTCCTTATGTTTCTCAACTGCCTTTTCCAAAGCTTGATCAACAATGCGTTCTTCACTGACAAGATTGACGGCGTCTGACAGCAGTTCAATTTCCTGCATCAACAGCTCCAAGTTTTTGAGCCTGCGTTGTCGTGATGCACGTGCCCCGGCTTTTCCCGCGTTCTCTTGAGTTTTTTTTGCAAGAATTGCGGCCTCTTCTGTCCCGCCTGCAATCGACTGTATTTCCTTGGTGTAGTAACCAGCGGCAAAATCGTCGTAAGTCACAAACTGGAACAAAAACAAATGCGCCGCAAGACTAGCCAGTGAAGAGTCCGGGAAATGGTTCAGGCAGTACTCAAATTCCGCAACGACGGACCAATTCTCTCCAAATTTCTCTTTCATCCAAGCAATGTGCTCGTCACCTAGCCATTCAAGTACACGAGGGGCTGTCTCGTAATCCCATTCATTTTTGACACCAGCTTCAGAAAGAGCCCGATAGCACACCGAGTGAACATCATCATCGTCGCAACGCCTAAACATCGCAGTCATCACCCTGCATGGATCGTCATCGGAACCAAACAAGTCTTTTAGTCGTTTTGGGTAACCGCAGTGTTCTCCGTACGTCAGGCCGATCGGCATAGACTTCAAGAATTCACGAGCCGCATCCTCGGTCGGGAAATATGAAAACCCTGTTTGTTCTTTATCCAGACCAGTACGACTTGTAACGCAAACTTGCCAAATTGTGTCTCCTTCTTGGAGTTCTTCGAAACGATCTTGGTAATACGCGCCAGTGAGCAGTTCTAGACTGGGCGAAAGCTTATCCCCTATCACTACCGGAAAGATGTGATGTGCGACTATTTCTGTGAGCCTGTTGGGTTTAACCCACTTGTTGTCTTCCGCCATCTCTAGCAGCCCTCAAGACTGGTGTTACTCACAAATCTATTCCAATCAGAAATTAAGCTTCTTCGCCGTTCCAGCAAATCCGACCGCGCGTAAGCCCTTTCCACATCTGATCCTACCTGATGGGCCAAAGCCGCCTCCGCCAGTTCGCGCGGCGCATTAGCAGCCTCTGCCGCCCAGTCCCGAAACGAGCTACGAAAGCCATGCACGGTGACGCCATCCTGCCGCATCCGGCGCAGCAACATTAGCATTGACATGTTCGACAAGGGATGATGCCGCCTTTGCCCCTCGAACACATAGTCGGAGGCCAGCGCACGCAGCGGCTCCAGAATGGCCAGCATTTCGTCAGCGAGAGGAACACGATGGACTTGCCCACCCTTCATGCGCTCCGCCGGGATGGTCCACAGGCGCGCATCAACATCGACCTCGGGCCATTTCATCTCCAGGACCTCTGAGGTTCGGCAGGCGGTCAGAATGGCGAACTGCAGCGCCTTGGCGGCCATAGCTGAGCGGGTCTGCAACTCGGCATAGAACGCGGGGACCTCCTGCCACGGCATTGCGTCGTGGTGTTGGACCTTGGCTTTGACGGTTGGCAGCACTTTACCTTCGCGGATAGCGGTCACCGGGTTCTCGCCCGAGCGGAACCCCTTGGACTTTGCCACGTCGAGCACCGTTTTGATCCGCTGAGACAGTCGCTTCGCGGTTTCGTGTTTCTCGGTCCAAATGGGCGACAGGCACATCAACACTTCGGGTTGATCAATGCTGTCGACTGGCATGCGCCCGATCTTGGGGAACGCATAGTCGCGCAAAGTGTTGAGCCACTGCTGCCCATGCTTGGCATTCTTCCATGTTGGCAGGCGGTCAATGTGAACTTGTCGGCTGAGTTCCTCAAAGGTCGGGATTTCACGCTGGGCATTGAACCGAGGGTTCAGCCCTGACTTTGCCATGCGTCGATATTCGAGGGCTCTTTCTCGAGCCTGGTTCAGAGTGACAACATCAGCGCCACCCAACCCAAAATCCGTGCGCAGCGGAGCGCCCTTGCGGTTCTTCTGTCCTTTGACCGTTACACGCACGATCCAGCGCCGCGCACCAGAGGGATCAACAACAAGATACAGACCAGAACCGTCGCCATGCCGACCCGGGCCAAGATTTTCTACCAGCTTCTTTGTCAGCTTCCCGCTGAGAGCAGCCATGAAAATACCACAAAATATACCACTCAACGAAAGTATACGGGTATGATCGGACAAAATCCAACGAAACCAGCCAACGCGGCCACAGCCATAAAACACAGAGGTTTAAGAAACCTAGTGTATCTCGTTGAGATTTGGGAAAATCACCAAGTGGCGGACCGAGGAGGATTCGAACCCCCGACCCCTTGATTCGTAGTCAAGTACTCTATCCAGCTGAGCTATCGGTCCGCGTTGGTGAGGCGCTGTTTAGACCTGTGGTCAAAGACGTGCAAGCCGATTCTTCAAAAAAAAATCAAAAAGTCATGTCTCCGCGCGGAAGCCTTATTTCAAAGATCGTTCCTTCGGGCCCGGTCTCTTTCAGTGTCAGGTTACCGCCATGCCCGCGCACCAGTTCCTGAGAGATTGCAAGGCCCAGGCCAGAGCCTCCTTTGCGGACCCCACCCTGAAACGGTGTGAACAGGTTTTCACGTGCTTTTGGCGGAAGACCCGGCCCGGTGTCGCGAATTTCAAGACACCAGGCGTCCTGATATTCACACCCGTCGATGGTGATATGACCCGGCTTACCCGAAGCT
>NZ_JBXWQZ010000092.1:0-11145 GCF_059612645.1 Ruegeria sp. YKSF131
ATCTGCGGTTCGCGACTGCGGCCTGAATAGCGTGGAGAGGCTTCCAGCTGTTTTGTGCAGACGCAACAGAACTCGGGGCAGGCACAAGGAGCGGTCCTTCAACCATGCGATATTCGTCTGAATTTCTTGGATGACGGTTCCGAGCCGAGGCTAAAGCCATCGTCCACATGCACCAGAATCCAGAGATGCACCGACAATCGTGCGGACCATTGAAATCGGGCTAGCCATCAGCGCCTCGCATGACCGAGGCGGCCACTTCGCGAAGTTTCTCGGCTGCCGGGGATAGGGCACGGCCCTTGTAAGTCACAATGCCAAGTTTGCGGCTGATTGTTGGTTCAGAAATTGGGATGATCGCAATGTCGAGGTCGCGCCCTGAGAGCCGGATGAGGGAGGGAGTTGCCGCTATTCCAATCCCCCGTGCGACGAGGCTAAGTTGCGAATGGAAATGCCCGACCTGTATGTCGTTCGAAAGCACATCGTAGAGAGTGCCTAGGTGGCGTTGTAGGAGTTTGCGTGTACCGCTCTCCGGCCTAAGCAGGATGAAGTGCTGGTTCTTTACCTCCTCCCAGGTGGTCGATGTCGCCGACGCCAGTGGGTGGTTCTTGTGACAAGCGATGACAAAGCGGTCGTCAATCAATTGCTCGAAGTCTAGCTCAGGATGTGGTTCACCCAACGTGCCGAAGGCCAATTCAGACTGCCCGCTTAGGACCCGTTCAAGTGCTTGTGGGCTCGAGTCCTCGTGTACCCTGACACGGATATTTGGGTGGGTCGTTTTGAACCTATCGATGATTTCCGGCAGTAACGTGTCTGATAAAGTCATATTGCAGGAAAGCGTGACGATGCCTTTGCGCACCTTCACAAGCTCAGACATGTCGTTAAGCGAGCGGTTGTAGTCTTCAATAATTCGCTTCGCCTTTGGCAGGAATTCCCTTCCAAGGGTGGAAACTGCGACCGAACGGGTGGTCCGATCAAGCAGAGGTGCACCGATCGAGTCTTCAAGTTTCTTGATCCGTTTGGATAACGCAGATTGAGTAACAAGAAGTTCATCGGCAGCCAAAGCGAAACTTCCAAGCCTCGCAACGGTGACGAACGAGATGATTTCGCCAAGAGAAGTGTATCGGATCATTTATAAATTCCCATGGCTCACTAATACCTGAGTTTTTTGAATTTGTGTAAACTATCGCTCGGTGTCAACCTCCTCGTACAGTGGATCTTGAACGGCTATCCGAATGAAAAGCCGCTTCGACTAAGGGAGGACCATCCATGCTGAATGGATTGAAGAAACTGCTTGTGGGCGCCGCTGCAGCTCTTGCGCTGTCATCGCCCAACACTGCTTTGGCCAATGACTTCACGCTTGAAGGTCAGACTGTGACCTGGATTGTCGGCTTCAGTGAAGGCGGCGGCACCGACCGTCTTACGCGTCTCTTGCAATCCAAATTGGGAGAGCACCTGCCCGGCAAACCCAACGTAATCGTTCTGAACAAGCCCGGAGGCGGTTCGGTGATTGCGTCCAACGATTTTCATGAAAACGCTCCGAATGATGGCACGATGCTGATCATGGCTTCGACTTCGTCGCTGCTACCTGTAATTCTCGGTTCGGACGTTGCCAGGTACAACCCAAATGAATGGGTTGCGGTAACGGGATTTGCTCGTGGTGCCACCATGTACGCAATCAGCGATGACCTGGGGCTTGGCCATGAAGACATGATGGCAGATTATGAAGCTCTGAAGTCTGCCAACATCCGGTTCGGCACAGAGACGCCGCTATCGGCGGAGCTTTTGGACTTTGTGTCGATGGAGATGCTGGGTGTGGACGCGCGTTACATATTCGGCTTGGCCTCGAAGGACGCGGAAGCCGCGTTTCAGCGTGGCGAGATGAACGTGAACACCGACAACGTAAGGTCCTACCTCAAGGACTACGGCGACGATCCCAAGGTTAACCCGGTCTGGAGCTACGGTGTCATAGACGAGAATGGTAAGCTGCAGCGCGACCCGGATCTGCCGGATACCCCGACTTTTCCTGAGTTCTACGAAGCAGTGATGGGCGAAGCACCTAGCGGCACCGCCTACGAGATGCAGAAGGCGCTGATGAACGCCAAGGTAATGCTGTCGAAGGCGGTCATGCTGCCGCCGGGCACGCCTGACAATATCCGTCAGGTCTATATCGACGCGATGAAAAAGGTGACGTCTGATCCGGAAATCATCGCCGCGCTCCCGCGCGAGATCGGTTCCATGCCCTTGAACTTTGGCGACGAAACTCAACGGGCCATGGCCACCGGTACGGCAATTGATCCGGAAGTCCGCGAATGGGCTGCAGGTTTCCTGAAAGAGCGCTTCGATACCTCCCTGAACTAGACTTGTAGTTCAAACCTAGTTGAGCGGGGCCAAATCGGCGCCGCCCTGCTTTGCCCGGCGGCGATTCCGGTAGCAAGTGGATACACTCACGCAGGGTCCGCTAAGTCCGCAGGCCGGCGACGCCAAAACAAATACCAAACGGGGAGGAGTGATATGTACGACGCGGCGATCGTAGCGCTAGCTCAACTAACCACACTTCAGACCTTTTTGGCCCTGGTGGCCGGAGTTGTCGTCGGACTCGTGGTTGGCATCCTGCCGGGACTTGGCGGGACGGCTGGCCTCGCCCTTCTTCTTCCAATCGTCTTCGGTATGGAGCCAAGTTCTGCGCTAGCCATGATGATTGGCCTTCTCGCAGTAACGACGACCTCCGACACATTCCCTTCAGTGCTCATGGGCATCCCCGGAACATCGGGGTCGCAGGCCACGGTGCTCGATGGGTTCCCGATGGCGAAAAAAGGCGAAGGAACACGTGCCCTGTCCATCGCGTTTGTTTCGTCTCTTTTTGGCGGCATCTTCGGCGCCTTTGTGCTGTCCTTCGCAGTTGTATTTGCGACGCCCATCATCCTTCAGATCGGGTTTGGCGAGCAGTTGATGCTGGTGATCCTTGCGCTTTCCATGGTCGGCATCCTTACGGGAGCGAACATCTGGAAAGGGCTGGCGGCGTGCAGCCTCGGCCTTCTTCTAGGCGCTCTGGGCTCGGCTCCGCTCTCCGGAGTTCAGCGCGCCGCGTTTGGCACGGAATACCTGCTCGATCCGTTGCCGCTCGTTATTATTGGTCTTGCGATGTTTGCGACGCCCGAGATCGTGGATCTTCTGCGCCGGCAGTCGACAATTTCCGAAACCGGCCGACTGGAGCGCACGGGCTGGGCGCAGGGGTTCCGAGACTGGGCGAAGAACTGGTGGCTTTCGTTGCGTTGCTCGATGATCGGTTCGCTGATCGGCGCATTGCCAGGACTGGGCGGCAGCGTTGTGGACTGGATCGCCTATGGTCACGCCGTCCAGACCACCAAAAATCGTGAAAGCTACGGAACGGGCGACCCGCGCGGCGTCGTGGCGCCTGAATCGGCCAACAACGCAAAGGAAGGTGGAGCATTGGTCCCGACGCTTCTTCTCGGGATCCCCGGCTCGGGAAGTATGGCGATCCTGCTTGGCGGACTGATATTGATCGGCATCGAGCCAGGCAAGGACATGATCGATAACAATATGGACAAGGTCTATCTGATGATCTGGTCCATCGCGGTGGCCAATATTGTGGGCGCGGGCATCTGTTTCTTTCTGGCTCCGCAGATCGCACGTATCACAACGATCAAATACACCCTGATCGCTCCGTTCATGATTGGCCTTATCTTTTTTGCCGCCTTTCAGGCGACCAGGAACTGGGGCGATCTGATTGCGCTACTGCTGCTTTCGGTTCTGGGCATCTATATGAAGCGCTTCGGATGGTCGCGGCCGGCGCTCCTGATCGGCTTCGTACTGTCAACCCGGGTCGAAGCGTCGGTTTATCAGACGGTCACGCTGTATGGGATCACGTTCGTCGAACGCCCGATCGTTCAGGTGCTCATCGCGCTAACGGTGCTGTCCATAGCCTTGGCGGTTTTCTTCAAGCAGAGGAGTTCGGAACCCGTTACCGTCGACGGCCCGCACAGCCATCTTCGACTGATGCCGCAGTGGATTTTCGCTGCCGGTGTCATCGCGCTCGCGATTTATGTCTTCCAGGACGCATTGAAATTCAACTCGCTTACCGGGATGTATCCATTGGTCGCCTCGGTCAGCACGCTGGTGTTCCTGGCGCCCGTAGTGCTGATGATGGCTTTCAAGCGCGCACCGTCCGATTTCTTCTACGATGCCGAACTGAAATCCGTACCTGAAGGGGGGCGCTCGGCAGAGTTCTACATCGGAATGCTGGTCGTGATGCTTCTTTTCTCGGGGCTTGTCGGCTTCGTACTGGGGATTGCGACCTTCATCGCGCTGTTTCTTTATCGCGCGGCGCATGTCCGGTGGTGGAAGGCAATCCTTGGCGGGGTCGGGTTCATTCTCTTCCTCGGGATCATCTCCGATCAACTCACGCTGCGCTACCCAACCGGCCTTCTGCAAGATTACCTCTCTCTCCCTTGGCCTCTGCAATAGGATCTACTCATGGCTCTTGACCAAACCGCCAAGAACGGCGTCACCCACGAACTGGTGAAATTCGCCCTCAACACCAACTATGCAGACCTGCCGGGCGAAGCCATCGAGATCGCGAAACGCTGCATCGTGGATGGCACTGCTTGCATGTTGGCTGGCTCGAAGGAACCGGCACCCGGCATCCTCCGCAAACTCGCCCGCCAAGTCGGTGGCGCCGAAGAGGCGCGTACACTTGGCAAAGACAGCATGCGCGTGCCGCTTCACGTCGCGGCCCAAATCAACGGAATGTCGGGCCATGCGCTGGATTTCGACGACACGGCGTTGTCCGAGGAAAAAGATCGGTCCGTCCTCATCCATCCGACCGTTCAGCCGCTTTCGGCTTGCTTTGCGGTCGGCGAGCATCTGAACGTCTCGGCGGAAGAATTTCTCACGGCTTTCATTCTGGGCTTCGAGGTGCAGGTGAAGATAGCCGAGGCGATCAATGCCGACCACTTCACGGGTGGGCGCGGATTTCACACCAGCGGCACAATCGGCATCTTCGGGGCGACGATCGCCGCGGGCAAGTTGATGGGGCTCGACTACAAGCAGATGTGCAATGCCATGGGTATGGCCTCGACAATGTCAGCCGGTGTAGGGGCCAATCACGGCACCATGTCGAAGCCGCTGAATATGTCGCGCGCCGCTGAAAACGGGGTGACGGCCGCCCGTTTTGCCTCGCTCGGGATGGATGGGCCGGCCAATGCACTTGAAGCTGGGCGCGGCTTCTTCGAGGCCTTTGGCGGCGGGTATGATCCTACCAAGATCATCGGACGCATGGGCGATCCTTGGGCGATCATCTATCCCGGCACGTCAATCAAGCCCTACCCAAGCGGCGTGGTGGGCCATCCCGGCATGGATACGATGAAGAAACTCGTCGAGAAGCACGACATCAAGCCGGAGGACGTTGAGAAAATCGAGGTGCGCACGGGCGCAAACGTGATTACCCCCGGGCCGCTGCGGATCCTTCACGCGAACAACGAGCTGGAAGCGAAATTCTGCGTCGCGTTCCAGATGGCCGCCATTGTGCTACGCCGTAAGGCGGGTCTCGCTGAGTTTTCTGATGCCTTCGTGCAGTCACCCGAGTGCCAGGAAATGCAGACAAAGGTGACTGCGGAACTCGACCCCGAGATCGTAGAGATGGGAAAGGGCGTCATCGTCGCCCGCATCACGCTCACAACAAAAGATGGCCGCACCTATTTCGAGCAGTCCGATCCGCATTATCGGGGTGGGCCGAAAAATCCGCTGACCTATGAAGAGGTTTCGGACAAATTCAGAGACGCCGCGGCGGGTGTTCTGAGCGAGGAAAAGATGGAAGCGTTTCTCAGGCTGGCCCGTGACTTCGAGACGCTGCCCAGCCTTGGTGAAATCATGGATACGGTCTCTGCCTGATGCCGAGGAACGATCCTGACATGCGGGCCCCTGCGGGCACGACGCAGAAGGTGGCGAACTATATCACGTCCGTCGCCGGTCAGGATCTGCCGGCCGAGGTAGCAACGAAGACCAAGTGCCACCTGCTCGACTCGCTGGCCGCCGTCATCTCCGGCGCGCACCTGAAAGCCGGACGGCTGGCGACAGGATTCATCGCGACCCAGGGCGGTACGCCCGAAGCAACGGTCTGGGGCACCGATATCCGAACAACGGCAATTAATGCCGCATTGGCCAACGGCATTTCGGGTCACGCCGACGAAACCGACGACAGCCATCTCGAAGGCCGATTTCATCCCGGTTGTGCGGTTGTTCCGGCAGCCCTTGCCGTGGGTGAGGCACGGGCCGCATCGGGCAAGGCGGTTCTGAACGCGGTGGCCGCGGGCTATGATATCGGTGCGCGATTTTCGATGGCTCTGGGGGTTTCGGGGCCCCGGACGGCAACCCACAGCACCCACAGCCTAGGGGCTCTTTTCGGGGCATCGGCGGCTGCCTCGTCACTAATGGGATTTGATAAGCAAAAGGCGGCCTCTGCGCTATCCTACACGGTCCAGCAGGCCAGCGGCATCCCTTATTGGGAACGCGATAGCGAGCATGTCGAGAAAGCCTTCGACTTCGGCGGCATGGGCGCACGCAACGGTGTGGCTGCAGCGGTGATGGTCGAGGCCGGGCTGACAGGGGTTCAGGACCCGCTGGAAGGCAAGCTGAACTACCTTTCGGCCTTCGCCGAAAACCCTGACGCGGATGTCCTGACCGTTGGCCTCGGCACGCGTTTCGAGATCATGGAAGCGTCGATCAAAAAATGGTGCGTCGGCTCGCCGATTCAGGCGGCCCTCGACGCGGCCATGGCGCTTCTGGATCAAGGGCTCGACGTCGCCGACATAGAAAAGATCGATCTCATCATGCCCGACGACCGCCTGACGATCGTCGACAACCGCGACATGCCGGATGTTTGCCTACAGCACATGGTCGCCGTCACGCTGATCGACGGCGGCGCGAGTTTTGAGACCAGCCACGACAAGGCAAGAATGGGCGATCCGGCCATTCTGGCCTTGCGCGAAAAGATGACGGCCATTCCGTCGCCTGAGCTCACGATAGCGCGGCCCGCCCGGCAGGCGATCCTCGAGGTCGGCACCAAGGGTGGCGCCACGTTCCGCCATCATACCAAGGTCGTCTACGGCACACCGGGCAACCCGATGTCACCAGAGGATGTGCAGGCGAAAGCGCTTGAACTGATGTCGCCAATCCTTGGAGACAAAGCATCGAACGCTCTCGCCGATGCCGTTTGGAACTTTGAGACGGTCGAAGACATCAACACGCTGGCGGCTATCGCGAAAGGGGAGTAGCGCTCATGGATCCCAAAGTCATTCTGATGCCGGTCTATTCGCGCGGCAACGAGATCGAGCGCTTGCGCGGCGCCCTGTCGCTTGCCCGGCATTTCAACGCCCACCTCAAGGTCATTTTCGCCCAATCGAAACCAAGCGACCTGCTTGGGACCGAGCTTTTTGCTCTGTCGGCCACCGTGCGCGAGCAGGTCATTTCGATCATGGATGGCGATGCAAACCAGAATCGCGGCGATTTGCGAAACCACTTCGAACAGCTTTGCGCCGAGAACGACGTTGCCGTTTCGGTTAAGCCTGAAGACGGGCTGCCAACGGCATCCTGGTGCGAAATCAACGGCGCACGAAGCGAGCTTGTGGCGGTTCATGGCCGGGTCAGCGATCTGATCGTGATCCCGCATTCGAAATCTGGCGAAGCGACCGCGACATTCGAAGAAGCGATCCTTCACACTGGGCGGCCTGTTTTTCTCGTGCCGCGCGGTATGTGGCAGATCAGTATCACCAAGGCGCTGATCGGCTGGGACGGCGGGCTGGAAAGCACAAACTCGGTCCAGAAGGCGCTCCCCTTCCTCAAGCGCGCCTCGGGCGTGATTATTGGGGCCGGATCAGACACACCGACTGATCGACCGACGGCGCAGGATGCAGCCGATTACCTCGCCTATCATGGTGTGTCGGCTGAAATCCGGTTTCTTGACGACAAGGCCGCGTCTGCTGGTGCTGCGCTTCTCGATCTGGCCGCCGACCAAGGTTGCGATCTGCTCGTGACAGGCGCCTATGCGCATACTCGTTTGCGCCACCGGCTTTTGGGCGGGGTCACAAGCCACATGCTCAAGCACGCAGAGATCCCGGTGCTGATGGCGCACTGACGCCAAGAGGGCCAGAGGACATGTTCTTTGAGTACGCCATGATTGCGGCGGCGGCCTTTGCCGGAGCCCTCGTCAGCGGTTTGGGCGGCTTTGGCGGTTCGTTCATCATTGTCATTGTGCTGACCCCCGTGGTCGGGCCAAAAGCGGTCATCCCTCTCATAGCGGTCTATGCGATCTGCGCGAATCTTTCTCGCATTTACTTTTACTGGCGCACGATTGTCTGGAAGCCTGCGATCCAGTTCACGGTCGCGTCTTTACCCGGCATTTATCTTGGCGCGAGCTTCCTGCGCGAGATACCGGATACCTACTTTCTTGGCTTTCTCGGCGCGGTTCTGATCCTGATTCTGCCTGTGCGCCGCTATCTAAAGCGCACCTCGTTTGAGCCGGGAATCAAGACGATTGCCGGTCTAGGGCTGGCCTTCGGGTTTATGAGCGGAACGGCCGCCGGATCGGGCATGTTGGTCATCGCGTTCTTTAATAGCATCGGTCTTAGCGGACCGCTCTTGCTGGGAACTGACGCCGTAATCGGCCTCGCCAACGCCCTGTCGAGGTCAGGCACGTTCTACGGCATGGGTCTCTTGGACCAACGGCTGATCCTGCTTGGTCTCTTTATGGGGCTGGTCACGTTTCCCGGAACATGGGTCGCAAGCAGATTGGTCCGCCTGATGGGAACGCGCGTGCATGACTACTTGATTGAAGCTTTGATCGCTGTGTCCGGAATAGTGTTCATCTACAATGCCTTTCGGGACCTCTGACCCTAAGGTTCTTCACGGGTCAACGTAGTTCTCGCGCGTCTTAGTTCGCCCCTCAGCCAAGCGCTGTGGCTGTTGCAGCCCTTTCTCGCTCCAGAGGCGTTCCAGCTTCTTGTGGTTAACCCGCCAGCCTTCGATCGGCAGCAATGCAAGAACCTTGCGATAGGCATAGCTGCCATAGCTCTCGACGAGGCGGATCCCACACTGCTGTCGGTCGTTCGACCTGCAATGCTGCACGGCGAACGAGCGGCTGCTTCGGTGAAGGTGCGTTGCAGTGACAAGGCTTTCTGAGAACGGCCTTGATAGGTGTGCTCCTTCCATGGGCAATGTCCGCACATCGCGCATTGCGCTAGTTCATTCATAACGCAGCATGCGACGCTCTGGGCTCGACCCGGTCATCCGAGTCTTTCGGTCAGAAATTGGATGCTTGAACGACCGCTTCTTCTTTCGTCCGGCTTTCTCTTTTGCACCCGCAGCAGCCTCCAGTCGCGCCTTCAGAGACGCGAGCCACAGTCGCGAACTGCAGATACCAGTCGTTCAAGCCGGAAAGCTGTACGTCGGCAAGGTCCGCAGAGCAGACGATCAGTCAAATTTGCCGAGCGTCCGCTTTGAGAAAGCGGACTTTGACTTTTGGACAAAAAATGCGCGCGCAAGGCGAGATCATAAGGACAAGGATTGATCTGATCGCCAAGCACTCACGTAACATTATTACTCAAGTATAAAGGGAGTGAGTAACATGACTAAGTTTTTTGTCGGTGCAACTGTCTCGATGCTGCTGACTGCGCCTGTTGCATTCGCTGGGCCAGGCCAGGGAAATACTGGAAACGGAAATAGTGATCTCGCGCAGTCGATGGCAGCAGCAGTGTCGGGTGGTGGTGCAACATTGGGCCGGGACCTTGGCGGTAAAGGCAGAGGTACAGCCTCCGTTGTAAGCGGTGGTGGAACCGGCGGCTGGGGCAATGAAGGCAGCGCTAGTGCCGTTGGTCTTGCTGACGGCCAAGTCTCCAATCGTGGTGGCGATCGCGGTCGGTAATAGGATTTGGGACCTGCGCGATTTATATCCCGGGTCATACAAAGCTGTTGTGATAGTCTCCGCGATCGCTGGCAGACTATCACTCAACCGAATTTAATCTCTGATTAGAAGTGCCCATTTCCTGATACAGCCCAGCACTTCCACCGCTGGGTATGACGTTGATAGGACCAAATGTACTTAAAGACCGGTTCCAACTGATTTTGCTTCCATTTGAGGAACAAAAAAAATTGATTGTTTACGGAACGTGGGCCTTTTTGTTTTCACGGGTAAAATTAGGAAATTCAACTTCCGATGACCCCCTCGGTAGCGCAGGTTTTTTTCTGGCCCAGGGAACCTACGTATTTGTTTACTACCGCACACAGCCGTGTTGCCTCGTGCCCTCTAGAACTGGCAGCGCGGGTTTTTTTGGTCCAGTGGAGCAATGTGTACGTATTTTAATTACTACCAACCACGGACGACCGGCGTTTCGCCTTATCGTTTTGCCAAATGGCGGAGCGCTTACTAAGTTTATTTCTTCGGGTCTGTGGGTTTGGTTTCAGTTAGATCTGGGAGAAAAACCATGGATAGTAGTTTCAACATAAAATCGGTATGGGCTTCGGTAATGGATGAAACCAAAAACCCACTTAAGAACCAATCTTTGTCTACTGCACATTTTTTGATGCAAATGTTGGCTTGGATGTGGAGTGCGATTTTCTCGCTCATAGTTGGAAGCTACTTCGTTTTCGGCGTTACCGCAGCGGCTCACATGTTGCTCATTGGTGGGCTGTTTGTGACGTTGATAGTATTCCGAAAGGCTGAAGCGACAGACTTAGACGACTAGAAGGTTCGTGGCTCCTATAGTTGACCGGGTGGACCTACGAGTTCCGTTCCCCCAGGCGATGGATGCGCAGGCGCTTCCACAACATACGCACCCAACCACTCAGGCACTGTCGCGCTCTGATCCTGCAAACTGGGCTTGGAACAACATTCCTGCTGCTGTTTCAGCTTACAGTTCAGGTCCAAAAGCGGACCTTCCAGTCACATTGTACAATACTATGCAAACCAGTTTCGAACAGAAAGCAAACCCTCACAAGGCCTTCGGGCGCCGCAGTGCAGCTAATGGCAACTTCGTCCTGTGTGGATGGCGTCTGCTTTGCAAGGACAAAATGCTCTGATTGCGCGGCTGGTCAGTACAGTCCTGTGTCCGGCCTTTGATTGCGGCATTTGCTTGA
>NZ_JBXWQZ010000093.1:0-10960 GCF_059612645.1 Ruegeria sp. YKSF131
CTCGCCACGGATGTACACCAACATCAACTCGACCTCGCCGTTGAAGCATGACCATCCGATGATAGATGGTTGCCTGAGATTGGCGCGGCGCGGGCAGGCGATTGTCGTAACCCCCTTTACGCTGGCGGGGGCAATGGCACCAGTAACGATGGCGGGTGCGGTTGCACAGTCCCTGGCCGAAGCCTTGTGCGCCATCGCTCTGTTCCAATATGTGCGCCCTGGTATCCCCTGTGTAATCGGAACTTTCACATCCAATGTGGACATGAAATCAGGCGCGCCCGCTTTTGGGACGCCGGAATACATGCGCTCGACACAGATGACCGGGCAGATGGCGCGATATTATGGGCTGCCGCTGCGTTCATCCGGTGTGTGTGCGGCCAATGTGCCAGACGGGCAATCCGTGTGGGAAACCTCGAACTCGCTCTGGGCGGCCGTACAGTCGGGCACCAACATGGTGTACCACGCCGCCGGTTGGCTGGAGGGCGGCCTGATCGCCAGCCCGGAAAAATTCATCATGGATTGCGAGGTTTTGCAGCAAATTCAGCGCTATATGAACCCTGATCTGACCGCGACCGGGCCGGATGAGATTGCTTTGGATGCAATTCGAGCGGTTGGCAATGACGGTCACTTTTTTGGCATCCAGCATACACAGGATCGCTACAGCACGGCCTTCTACCAGCCCTTCCTGAGTGACTGGAAGAACTATGAAGGCTGGGAGGCCGCCGGAGGCATCTGGACGGCTGAGCGTGCGCATCACATGTTCAAAGAGATCATCTCGAGCTTTGAAGCCCCTCCGATGGACGATGGTATTCGCGAGGAACTGGCCGAGTTCGTCGAACGCCGCAAGGCCGAAGGCGGCGCGCCGACGGACTTCTGACAAGGTGGGTAGTGTCGTCTTGATACTCCGCTGCATTCACAGCAACTCGGGGCGAATTTTGGCTATTTGTTAAGGTTTCTCAGACCACAGTGCCAAGGACACCAATCTGAGGCATCCGATGCATGGTCTGATCAATCGGGCGATACAGTCCTTTGTCGGCGCGACCTACGGGCAATCCTGCTGGGTTCGCGTGACCGAAGGTGCGCGGCTTGGGTTTGTCGAGTTTGAAGCCATGCTCATCTATGACGATGACATGACGACCCGGTTGCTCGAGGCCCTGAGTATTGACCTCAACCGACCACAGGCGGAAATCCTTGAAGATCTAGGAACATATCTGGTGTCCCATCCGAACATGGAAGGGCTGCGCCGACTGCTCAGGTTTGGGGGTGTCACCTATGTCGAGTTTCTTCATTCCCTAGATGATCTTGCGGATCGTGTGAGACTGGCTGTCTCTGATCTGACTTTGCCTGCGCTTGAGTTGAGAGAGCTTTCAGCCACGGAATACCAGTTGTGCTGCCTTCCGGACTTACCGGGATTTTCCAGTGTTATGGTCGGGGTCCTACGAGCGATGGCCGATGATTATGGTGCGCTGGTGATGCTGTCGCATGAGGGTCGTCAGGAGTTTTGTGAAATCATTTCAATCATTTTGGTCGAAAGCGCCTTTGCCGAGGGGCGCCATTTTGATCTGGGGGCTCGGAACAGATGACACATACCCAAGAACTGGCCGAACTTCTGGAAACGCTTTGCCCGATGTTCATGTTGGTGGACCGCAGCGGATGCATTCAACAAGCGGGCCCGACATTGCAAAAGTTGCGGCCCGAATTGCCTTTGGTCGGGCTGGGGGTTCTGGACATGTTCGAGCTGATCCGCCCCAGAACAGTCACCACCCTTCCCGCATTGATGTCGATGGCCGGTGCCAAACTGCATCTGAGATTTCGCGATGAACCACGTACGACCCTGAAAGGCCTGGTCGCACCCTTGCCCGAGACGGGCGGTGCAGTCATCAATCTGTCATTCGGTATTTCGATTTTGGATGCGGTTCGGGATTACGCCCTGACGAGCGCAGATTTTTCCGGCACCGACCTGGCGATCGAGCTGTTGTATCTGGTCGAAGCCAAATCTGCCGCGATGGAAGCGTCCCGTTCACTTAATCTCAGGCTTCAGGGGGCAATGCTAGCCGCGGAAGAGCAGGCATATACCGATACATTGACAGGATTGAAGAACCGCCGCGCGATGGATCATTTGCTGGGGCATCTGATCCTGACAAATTCTACATTCGCCCTTATGCATCTGGATTTGGACTTCTTCAAATCCGTGAATGATCGGCTGGGCCATGCTGCCGGGGATTACGTCCTGCAACAGGCGGCCCGCATCATGCTTGAAGAGACGCGTGGAGACGATACGGTCGCGCGGGTCGGCGGGGATGAGTTTGTCATTATTTTCAAAGGTCTGACGCGGGAAGAAACCCTGGAGTCCATCGCCGGGCGCCTGATCGCGAGGTTGAATGAACCCATAATGTTTCAGGACCAACCGTGCTGTATCTCTGCAAGTATCGGAACGGCCTTGTCCACCCAGTTCAAGGTTCCCAAAGCCGCCGACATCCTTCACGCCGCCGACGTCGCCCTTTATCAGGCCAAGCGAGATGGCCGGTCCTGCCACCGCCTGTATTCCACTCTGATCAAAGCGCAAACCTGAGTTTTGCCTGTTTCCGGGGCAAAGAACTCAAGCGAATTTTTACGCGAGCTGAACGGCCTTCGTTACCTGCTTGGCAATCTGGTGCCGGATGGGTGGCAGTTCCCCAACCACTGGCAGCAGGACGCCTTCGAAGCCTGCTTGGCTCAATCCTGCGGGCACGTCGTCTACTGCGTGCCCCCCGGTGCAGGCAAAGAACGGAAGGCACAGCGCCTGAGCCCCCATGCCAGTCGCGGCTTCGGAAATGGATGGCGGTTCTTCAACAAACCCAACGCGGACAGATTTGAAAGCCAGCATTTCTTGAAGCTGCGATGCGAAACCCAGAGCCACGGCCGACGGGTTTCGGCTACGCCCCGACCCATGTGCGGCAATGACCAGATCGGTCGACGCAGTTGCCCAATTCCTTTGGGACAACTCGGATTGCAGGGCGTGCGCGGTCAATGCCGGTAGCTCTGGGTCAACACCCAATGGGTCTAGAATGCGCGCTTTGTGATCCCCTAATCGCTTGGGTAGTGCGCTGGTGACAAACCATCCGTTTGCCATGAAAAGCGGATAGATGACCGTGTTTTCCGGCAGGCTGTTCAGTTTAACCTCGAACGCGCCGGGCGCGGCCAGAGTTGCAGCATGCACCGTTACATGCTCGGTCAGGGCGCCGACCGTAGCCGCGAATGCAGCCAAAGCAGCCTCAGCCGGTTCTGGATCGGACGGCTGGCCATGTGCGACGATGATGGCATGTGGCATTTGGATCTCCTGACACGATATGCGTTACGTGCCTCTGTGCGAACTGAAGTCAACACTACTGTTAGCCCAGAACCGTTAGCCAAAGCCAGACAGTCAGGATGGATGTGGCTGTCCCAATGAGAACAGAAGAAGCTGCGACCCGCTTGGCGCGGCCATACATATTGGCAAAGATATAGGCGTTAAACCCGGGCGCCATGGCTGCGTTCAACACCCCCGAGCGGAAAAGGTCCTGCGGCAGCCCCGTGGACTTGCCGAATATCCACACTAGGCTGGGATGTAGCATCAGCGAGATTGCGCAAACAAAGGCGATAGTTCGCAGATCGCCTTCGGGTTTGTATTTGACCAGTACCCCGCCCAGTGCAAACAGGGCGCCGGGCAGGGCGGCCCGAGTGATAAGACCAAGGGCTTCGTCCACCACAGCTGGGATGGTCAAACCGGACAGATTGACCACGAACCCCAGTGCAATACCAAGGATCAGCGCGTTCTTGAACATTGCAGACAGAACAGAACGTGCCATGCGCGCGCCACCGTTTCCGCGATTGCGGACAACCTCCATCACCGTGATCCCAACGCCGTAACAAAACGGGGAATGGAAGGCGATAATCGCATAGTTGCCTGTCAGGTTCTCAAGACCATAAGCGCGTTCGGTAATCGGCAATCCAAGCAGAACCGAGTTTGAGAACAGGCAACAAAACCCGATTGCCACGCAGTCTTCCCATTCGCGGTTGAAAATGATGCGCGCACCAAAAAGACCCGTGGTGAAACACAAGGCAGCGGCGGAATAGAAGCTGGCTAAAAGCCGGGGATCGAAACTGGCACTGAGGTCCAGATGCGCGATTGCCAGAAACAACAGGCATGGGATCGCGAACCCTTGCGTAAATCTCATCAGCCCGTCGACATGGTTTTCTTTGAAATAACCTGTTCGTGTTGCCGTGTAACCGGCACCGATCACAAGAAAGACAGGAAGAATGACGTCAATCAGGCTTTGCAGCATTTGGCCCCCATGCAGCTGCCAAGCTGCGTTATCTTATGCAAAAGGAACAGGGGTCTGAAACGCGTGATGTATCACCATCCCGTCATAGGCGGGGGTGATATTGTCCGGAGTTTCTGCATCGACGGTCGCATAGTCCAGATCGATATGCATATTGGTCAGTATCGCCTGTTTTGGTTGCAGCTTCCCAATCCATTCCAGCGTTTTTTCCAGATGTGCATGTGTGGGATGAGGGCTTCGGCGCAGGGCGTCGATAATGAGATAATCCAACCCTTCCATTTCAGGCCATGCGTGGTCGTAAATTTCGGCAACATCCGGCAAATAGGCGAGCTGCCCCATACGAAAGCCCAGAGAATCAATCGAGCCGTGGTTCACCTTGAATGGACGAAACGGAATGGAACCGCCGGGTCCGTTGATTTCGAACGGCCCTTCGATGGACTTGAGGTCGAGGATCGGAGGATAGGGTGACCCTTCGGGTTGAATGAAGGCGTATCCAAACCGCCCCAGCAGGGCGTTCTGAGTATCACCATCAGCCCAGACCGGAACACGGGTTTTCATGTTGAACACGATCATGCGCAGGTCGTCGATTCCATGGACATGATCCGCGTGAGAATGTGTATAGACCACACCATCAAGCCGCCCGGTGCCCGTGTCCAGCAACTGGCTGCGCATGTCCGGGGTCGTATCAATCAACACGGAGGTTGTGCCGCCTGGACCGTCACGCTCGACAAGCAGGGAACAGCGTCGGCGAATGTTCCTGGGGTTTGCAGGGTCGCAATCACCCCAGTGACCACCCAACCGGGGTACGCCGCCTGACGATCCGCAGCCCAGAATGGTAAATCTCAATTCGGTCATGCAGCGGCCCTGTACGTTGCCGCCTTGCTGAACAGCCGGTCAAAGTTCGCCTGAGTTTGGGCGGCAAAAGCCGGATACTCCAGCCCGAACAGCTCGGCCCCTTTTCGGGCTGTATGTGCGGTATAGGCCGGTTCGTTTCGCTTGCCACGATAAGGGGGCGGTGCCAGATAGGGCGCGTCAGTTTCCACCAGAATGCGATCCACTGGCGCGCTTGCGAAAATGTCGCGCAACTCCTGGCTTTTGGGAAAGGCCGCAATGCCGGACATGGACAGATAAAACCCCAGATCCAGCGCGGCTTTGGCCAACTCGGCCGAGGACGAGAAACAGTGCATCACGCAGGAATAGGGCGCGTTGCGATACTCTTCGGCCAAAATTTGGGCCATATCGTCGTCTGCGGCGCGGGCATGAATGATCAAAGGCAACCCTGTGCACTGGGCGGCTTCGATATGAATGCGCAGCGACTGCTTCTGAAGCTCTGCTCTGTCGGCTGTATAGTGGTAATCCAGACCGGATTCGCCGATGCCCACAAATTTCGGGTGCTGTGCCAGTGCAACCAGTTCATCGACCGAGACCATAGGCTCGTCTGCGGCACTCATCGGGTGGGTCCCTGCGGCGTAGAATACCGGCGCATGGGCTTCGGCAATCGCACGGACCGCGGGTTCATTGCGCAGCTTGGTGCAAATCGTCACCATCCGGGTCACGCCAGCCTCGGCTGCGCGCGAAATGATGTCGCTCAACTGACCGTCAAAATCCGGGAAGTCCAGATGGCAATGACTGTCGGTGATCTGGGGGGTGTCGCTCATCTGACCTGGCCGGCGGTTTCCTGTATCTTGAACACCGTATCTAGGACCAGAGCGGCAGGGTCAAGGTTCACCGCCTGACCATGTCGCGCGCGGGCTGTGATTGTCGCGGCGACTTCGGCCCATCGACGAGCCTGATCCGTAGAATTCGACAATCTGGCCAGCGTTTCAGCTTCGTTCGGGGCGGCTTCGGGGGACGGTGGTGCGCCGGTTGCCCCGGTCAGGGCCAGCCGAGACAAGGCGACATCGATCAGTGTCAGCAGCAGATCAAAGCGCTCGGCCGCGCCGCGTTGTGCTGCAGCCTCGGCCAGGGCCAGTGCGCGCTGCCGGTCCAGACGGGGCAGGGTGCCCAGAATGGCAATCAGTTCGGCATAGATTTCAAGTCCGCCCAGATTGATCAGGCGAACCGCGTCCCCGACCGAGCCAGCGGCCAATGCGGCGAGATATTCGGGGTGCGCCGGTAAGGTCGTCCCGGTTTGCGACAGCGCGTCCTGCATATCCCCAGCGCTCAGGGGCCCCAGACGTAGGGTACGGCAACGAGAGCGGATGGTTGGCAGCAAGCGTGAGGGTTGGTGCGACACCAGCAAAAGGACTGTACGCGCCGGAGGTTCTTCCAGCATTTTCAGCAACGCGTTAGCGGCGCTGACATTCATCTCATCCGCGGAATCCACGATTACGACCCGGCGCCCGCCATCGGCAGAGGACAGGCCAAAGAACTTTCCCAGTTTTCGGATGTCGTCCACAACGATTTCGTTGCGCAGCCGCCCCTGATCATTCAGTGACCTAGCTATCGCGGCCAATCCCGGCTCGGCCCCGGCCAGTATGCGACGTGACACCGGGTGGTTGGGATCAATGTCGAGAGTCCCTGGCGGTGGCGGCGCGCCAAACAGCCCACCGTCGTTTGCCAAAGGTGTTGCCAGCAAGAACCGCGCAATCCGCCAAGACAACGTCGCCTTGCCGACGCCACGCAGCCCGGTCAGCAACCAGCCGTGGTGCAGCCGGTCCGAGTTGAAGGCGGTCAGAAACGCCTGTTCTGCCGCATCCTGACCAAAAAGCTGGGCGGTCTCGCGGGGATGCGGCGCACCAGGCACCTGATCCGGAGAGGGGATTTCGTCATTCATCGTCTATCGCAATGCAGCCTGGACGATTTCTGTCACATCCTGTGCAACGCTGTCCATGTCCCGGTTGCCGTCCACAACGCGGAAACGGTCGGAAAACTCACGGGCCAGCGCCAGAAAGCCCGCCCGCATTTTCTTTTGCAGGTCCGGGCCGAAATCTTCGAACCGTTCTTCCGCGCCTTGCCGCCCTTTGGCGCGGGACAGGCCGGTATCGGGGTCCATGTCGATCAGCAGCGTCAAGTCAGGCTCGCGCTTGATCATCAGGCTGTGCAGCTGATCAACAAGGCCGCGCAGATCTCCCCGCGATAGGCCCTGATACATGCGTGTGCTGTCGGCAAAACGGTCGCAGATCACGACTTGCCCTGCGGCCAGCGCGGGTTCGATCGTACGTTCCAGATGGTCGCGGCGGGCGGCCGTGAACAGCAGAATTTCCGTTTCTGCCGACCAGCGGTCGGGATCACCTTCCAACACCAGACTACGAATTTCTTCCGCGCCAGGCGAGCCGCCCGGTTCACGCGTCAAAACGACCTCATGACCTTGCGCGCGCAGTTGATCTGCCAGCATCCGCGCCTGAGTTGACTTGCCTGATCCGTCAATGCCTTCGAAAGTCAGAAATAACCCAGCCCTGGTCACATCGACTCCAGCGGGTTATTGATCACGTCTTTCAGAACAATGCCACCAACGGTCAGCATACGAACGACAAATCCACCAATTGCAACGTCTTCCGCTGCCACGAGCGGACGTCTTATTTCCGGCAATCCTTCAGGCTTGATGACAAGCTCGGCCAGTTGCTGGCCTTTTTTGACCGGCGCATTGATGGGACCCTGATAGACAACTTCGGCCTTGACGTTCTGTGTGCCCAGAACTGGAAACAGAACCGTCAGATCGCCGTCAGGTACAAGACCTACGGTCTTTTTCTCGCCCATCCACAGCTTGGCTTCGGCTATCGGCGTTTCCGCGTTGGCAACTGTCCTCTCGACAAAATTTCGAAACGACCAGTTAACCACGGCCTCAGCCTCCTCTGCCCGTTGGCCGGTGCTGTCCAGCCCGCTGAGGACGAAGATGACACGGCGGTCGCCCTGTTTGGCGGAGCCGACGAGGCCGTATCCGGCCTCCTGCGTGTGGCCGGTTTTCAGGCCATCCGCGCCGATGCTCAGTTTCAGCAACGGATTGCGGTTACGGGCATTCGATGGCGCACGGCCATCGAATTCGAATTCCTCTTCTGAAAACAGGGGGTAATATTCGGGGAAGTCGGTAATCAGCCTGTCGGCCAGAACCGCCAGATCGTGAACCGACATCATATGTCCGGCGGCAGGCCAACCGTTCGAGTTCGCGAAATTCGAGTTGTTCATACCGATCTGCTTGGCGCGTTGGGTCATATATCGGGAAAACCCTGCCTCTGTCCCGTCGGGGCTCAGCGCCTCGGCGAGCACCACGCAAGCGTCATTGCCTGACAGAACGATGATGCCGCGCAGCAGGTCCTCGACCCGAACCCGGTCCTGCGTGTTCAGAAACATGGTCGAGCCGCCATAGCTCATCGCGTGTTCGGACACGGGCAGGGTTTCGTCCAGCGTCAGTCTTCCGTCACGCAGCGCTTCGAAAGCAACATACAGCGTCATGAGCTTGGACATGGATGCAGGCGGCAAGGGTTGATCAGCGTCTTTTGCCAAAAGCACCGTACCGGTGGTCTGATCGATCACATATGCCGCGCGGGCGGATGTATCAAAAGCCTGAGCCGGGATTGCCAGCACGGCAAGCCCAAAGGCCAGAACAGAAACTCGCAATGAGGATAGCATGTTATGCCTCCCTGTATCAGTCGGACACGGTGAACGCATCTTTGAAACCAAGATCCTTTACATCTTTTTGAATGGCTTTGCGTTCGGCCCGGGTTGTGGCAGGGCCAACCAGGACCCGCCATACTGTTTTGTTTTCGGTTTTCAGTTCCCGCACAACAGTCGACATGCCATTCCGGCGCACTTTCTCAGCAGCGGCATTGGCATTTGCTTCGACGCTGAATGTCCCGATCTGCACGAATGGTTTGCTCAGCGGAGACGCAGCGCCTGTTGCTGCTGCCGCGGCCGGAATCGCTTCGGTCGCGTCAATCGCGGCTGCCGCGCCTTCGATGGGGTCCAGCGGCGTTTCGGTGATTTCAGTGGGGTCTTTCTTTTGCCACCACTTCCGTTTCGCGGGTTTTTCAGCAGGGGCTTCGACAGGCGCATCGGACAACGCCGGTGCAACTTCTGCGGCCACATCCACACTGTCTGTTGCGACATCCGCCGCAGCCACGGTGGCTCCCGCAGCCGCCGCTGCTGGCTCTTGTTTCTGCCACCACTTCCGCTTGGCGGGTTTTTCTTCAGCGGGCTCTGTCGGATCCTCAGTGGCTGATGCCGCGTCGGTGGTCGTATCCGTACCTTCGGTCGCTTCGTTGGCAGAACTTGCCGCTTCCGCCGCAACCACTGCTGCACCGGCTGCTGCCGCTGGCGCCTCCTTTTGCCACCATTTCGGCTTGGCAGTTTTTTCGCTATCTGCCGCGGATGGATCGTCGGTGGCTGCGGCGTCCGACACCGCAGCCGTATCCGCCGCTTCGTCTTCCGGTTTGGGCGCGTCCTCTGGTGGTGATTCCTTTGCAACTTCACGGCGCAGAGCGACAACACTGACCTTTGTCGGCGCGCCCGCCAGCATTCCGAGCTGTTCCGCAGCCGCAGATGACACCTGAAGTGCCGGGCCGGGCAGGTTGCGTTCACGTCGGAACAGGGCCCCTGTTACGGACTTGTTGTTTGCGGTGTTCGTAATCACGACACGCTCGGGCTGTGAAACATCCGGGTAGGCAACCCAGATCCCACCCAGCGAGGGTCTGCCATCCCAAAGCCCCGCTTCGGTGACCTGAAAAACATCAGGGGCTTCGACGTCACGCTGCGAGCCCGAGGCCGCCTCGGGAAGGAGTTCGGTTTTGTTTGAGTTTTCTTCAGGTTTTTCAGCCTCTTGAAGAATGTCCTCACACCCGCTCAGAACTGTCAAAGTCAACGCCAGATACGCCAACCGTTTTGGTCCCGGGCGTGTCATGATCGCTCGCTTCATCTGCTTATCCCTTGCCTGAAGGGGTCTCGTTCTCGGAACCCCGCTGCCGGTCTGCTGGTTCTGCTTGCCAGCCTGTTTCGGTCTATTTCGGGGATCATAACGCGGCTGAAGAGTCATGGAAAGACCGCTGCGCGGGCTTCGGCAAGAAATCCCGATTTCGACTTGCCTCTGGCAGAACTTGCGCTTAGACCCTGCCTTCGACGGGGAGGTGGCAGAGTGGTCGAATGCGGCGGTCTTGAAAACCGTTGGGCGTGAGAGCGTCCCCAGGGTTCGAATCCCTGTCTCCCCGCCACCCATACCCGTCTCACTTCAGTTGTGTTTTCTGACCCGGAATTGTGCCGCAATTTCCGCGAGTTGGCGCGTGCGCTTTCAATCAGAGACGGAGCAGACTGTACATTCAGAGCGCAATTCCGGCCGCAGTCTCAGTGCCGCATTTTGGCGGGGTCGCTTTGGGCTGGATTTCCCTGATACCCGGCAATTTACAGGGAATTTTCGTGAAACGGGTCTGAGTTCGGTCATTTCTCCTGTCAGAACTGCATGTTTTTCAGAGGTTTATGTTGCAAATTCCCTAAAAAGCGGAACAGGGAATTTTCTCGCGGGAACAGGGAATTGTTCCGGCGGATCAGGGAGGGCGAACCCTGTATCAGGGACGCAGGATCTGAAGCTATCAAAAGCCGAACTGGCGTTCCTGTTCGGACTATTTTGTTGAAAAACTCGGGCTTGATCGGTTGGTAAGTTGCTGATTCAATTCTTCCTAAAGGGAGGGATCAGCCATGATGGGACCGAGACAGGAAGCGCAAGCGTCGCT
>NZ_JBXWQZ010000094.1:0-10789 GCF_059612645.1 Ruegeria sp. YKSF131
GTCGGCAGATCGCCGACGCGATGGCCAAGGTCAGCAAGGAAGGCGTGATCACCGTCGAGGAAAACAAAGGGTTGGAGACCGAGACCGAAGTGGTCGAAGGCATGCAGTTCGACCGCGGCTATCTGAGCCCCTATTTCGTCACGAATGCTCAGAAAATGGTCGTCGAGCTGGATGATTGCGTCGTACTGCTTCACGAAAAAAAGCTGACCTCTCTCATATCCATGGTGCCGTTGCTGGAGGCTGTGATTCAGGCCGAGAAGCAATTGCTGATCGTGGCCGAGGATATCGAGGGCGAGGCGCTGGCGACGCTGGTCGTCAACAAACTGCGCGGCGGATTGAAGGTGGCGGCCGTCAAGGCACCCGGCTTCGGAGACCGCCGCAAGGCGATGATGGAAGACATAGCCGTGCTGACGGGCGGTCAGGTGATTTCCGTGGAAATGGGCACCAAGCTGGAGAATGTCACCATGGACATGCTCGGGTCCGCCAGAAAGGTCACAATCACCAAGGATGACACGACGATCATCGACGGTGCCGGAGCCAAGGACGCGATCGCGGCGCGCGTCAACCAGATCCGGGCGCAGATCGAGGAGACCACTTCGGACTACGACAAGGAGAAGCTGCAGGAACGGCTCGCCAAGCTTGCCGGCGGCATTGCCGTGATCCGGGTCGGCGGGGCAACTGAGATCGAGGTGAAGGAGCGCAAGGACCGCGTCGACGACGCGCTGAACGCCACCCGCGCTGCGGTTCAGGAAGGTGTCGTGCCCGGCGGCGGCGTGGCCCTGGTTCATGCCGGCAAGGTGCTGGCGACGCTGAAGGGCGAGAACGGCGATCAGAATGCCGGCATCAAGATCGTCCGGCGCGCGATCCAGGCACCATTGCGCCAGATTGCCGAAAATGCCGGGGTCGACGGATCGGTCGTTGTTGGCAAGGTCATCGAGAACGACAGCCGGAGCTTCGGTTTCGACGCGCAAGCCGAGGAGTACGTCGACATGCTGAAGGCCGGCGTTATCGATCCGACGAAAGTCGTTCGGATCGCACTGGAAAACGCCGCGTCCATTGCCGGGCTATTGATCACGACCGAGGCGATGGTCGCGCAAAAGCCCGAAAAGGGCGGCGCCGGTAACGAAATGGCCGATATGGGTGGAATGGGCGGAATGATGTGAATGGGCGGGGCCTGTGCGCAGGAGCCTCGGGACGAGAAATCACATTCCCGATGGACATGAACACCGATCTAGTCAGCACAATAATTCACAATAGGAGAAACGGAAATGACCAAAGGCAACAAGCAACGCGGCAACCGCGAAGCGAAAAAGCCTAAGAAGGTGAAGGAAAAGGTCGTTGCAACAGCCGACTTCACGAAGGGCAAAACCTTGACCAATCTAGGCGAGCACAAGAAGAAATAGGTAGAGGGCCAAGTGATTGGCTATCAGTGAATATTGGCTATCACTGAATACGGAGCCTGATGGCGGCGGGAGACGACGCGCATAACACTTTGGCAGAGCTTCCGCTGCGCAAGGCTGCACCTATGAGACGAGAAGCACCGGAGATTTCTTTCATTCGCGGGGGCCCGGACGCTTGCCGCCTGAGCCGTACGCGACGCGGCTGAGGCGCCGGCAACTGCGTCTCGTGGTCAACGCATCCGCGTTGCGATGACAAAGACTCTGTCGACCCGAAAAGGTATGCTTCTCCCGTGATCGATACTCATCAAGGCCTGCCCCACGAGGCAGCCGACAGCATAACGAAACCATTCGCACGCTTCCTGAAGATCGAAGCGGCAGCTGGTGGGCTCCTGCTCCTGGCTGTTCTGCTGGCTTTGGGGCTGGCCAACTCGCCGTGGCAAGAAGGCTTTCTGCGTTTCTGGGAGACCCCCATCGGTCTCACATTCGGCTCGTTGGATTTCACCCGCTCTCTGCGGCACTGGATCAACGACGGTCTGATGACCCTTTTCTTCTTCGTGCTTTCTCTGGAACTCAAGCGCGAGTTGGTGCTGGGCGAATTGCGAAACCCTCGACAGGCCGCCCTGCCGTTCGCAGGCGCCCTGGGTGGCATGGTCGTGCCGGTCTCTCTGTATCTTGTGCTGATGTCCGGCCAGCCCGGCATACATGGCTGGGGAACCGTGATGGCAACCGATACGGCCTTCGTGATCGGGTGCCTGGCGCTCTTCGGAAGCCGGATCCCGCCCACCTTGCGATTGTTCCTGCTGTCTCTGGCCATCTTTGACGACGTCGGCGCAATCCTTGTGGTCGCCTTCGGTTACGGTGAGGCGTTGAACTGGTCGGCTCTCGGATTGGGCTTTCTGGGGATTGGTATCGTCGCAGGCGCGTCGCGCCTCGGGATCAGAAGCGTACCGGTCTATTTCCTTCTGGGAGCGGCAGTCTGGTTATGCTTCGACGCTTCCGGCGTCCACGCGACTATTGCAGGCGTCATTCTGGGCCTGATGACGCCAACGCGCATATGGGTGAGCGATGCCCGCCTGCGTGCAATCCTTGGGCGGGTACTCGCCGTTCCGGCCGGCGATCGTCGACATGGAGATGCCGCAAGCCACCGCGACCTGCGTCAAGCCGGCAGAGCGGTCACTGAGTCGCTCTCACCAGTCGAACGGCTCGAGATGATGCTGCACCCCTGGGTCGGCTTTGCAATCATGCCGATCTTCGCACTGGCAAATGCCGGCATCAAGGTTGAGGGTGTCGATTTCGTACAACCGGTCTCGCTGGCGATCATTGTCGGCCTGGTGTTGGGAAAACCGATCGGCGTCTTCGTGTTCGGCTGGATTGCCGTACGATCCGGCCTAGCGGCACTCGCGCCGGGCTTGTCGTGGCCTTTCATTCTGGCTGGCTCTTTTCTGACTGGGATCGGTTTCACGATGTCATTGTTCATCGCAGGCCTCGCATTCGACAGTTACGTCCTGAATGCGGCAAAGTTGGGTATTCTCGGCGGATCGGCGCTTTCGGCGATACTCGGCATCTCGCTTCTGATTTGGCTCACATTGCGAATGAGGTGACGAAAACACACAGCCGATGCGCTGCGCGACCTCGTTCATGTACCCTTACTATCCATCGTCGATGTCGACGCCGATCAGTTCTGAGATGCTTTTCTGCCCAATGTTGCTGCAACAGCCGACGACGCAGCGCAACGTGCAGCAACTGCCCGTAAGGAAGGGAACACGAATTGGAACGACACGGGAACCGGTATGGGCCTTGGCTGGCTCTGCGCCCTGCTGATCCTCGTACTGGTGGTCGTGGCCATAGAGGCACCGATCAAACTTCTTCGACAATAGGCGCAAGCCGGACAGGGCGCCCCGCCGTCCAGACACCGAGCCTATGTTATACTGCGCATGCAGTAGTGAGGGCTGTTTATTGGGCGACCCTTAGGGGTGCAACCTAGGAGGACGAGAAGATGAATTGGAACGACATGGGCTTCGGAATGGGTTTCGGGATGGGGTTTGGCTGGCTGTTCGGCCTGTTGATCCTTGTGCTGGTGGTTTTGGCCATAGCGGCGCTGATCAAATATCTTCGGAAATAGGAAAAAGGACTTCGCAATGACCTACACGATCAATCGCGTGATCTCCGGCGCAGGTATCGACGACATTGACTCTCGTGCGCGCAAGGCGCTGGCGGATCAGGGTTTCGGCGTTCTGACCGAAATCGACGTCAAGGCGACGATGAAGAAGAAGCTGGATGTCGAGATGCCGGCCTATCGCATCCTCGGAGCCTGCAATCCGAAGATGGCGCATCACGCCATCGGGATCGAGCCGCGTGTGGGTGCGATGCTGCCGTGCAACGTCATCCTGCGCGAGGTCGAGGATGCCGTCGAGGTCAGCGCCATCGACCCGGTTGCGTCGATGCAGGCGATCGAGAACAGCGAATTTACGGCTGTTGCGGGCCAGGTCCGAGACCTTCTCGCGAAGGCCGTTGCCTCGATCTGAGGTGGGGTTGCGCGCAATCATCCTCGTGGTGATGGCGATCCTCGGGATCGCCGTGCTCGGTGCCTGGCTTTTCGCGCCTTCTGCTTTTGACCAGGCACGCGGCCTGATGGGCGGCGAGCGTCTGGAAATGCTGGTGGCGCGCGCCGGGATCTGGGGGCCGGTCCTCATCGTCACGCTTATGACCCTCGCGGTTGTAGCCAGTCCGATCCCGAGCGCGCCGATCGCGTTGGCCGCCGGTGCGGCCTACGGGCATGTTTGGGGAACGGTTCTGGTCGTGATCGGCGCGGAACTCGGAGCACTGATCGCGTTCGGCCTCGCACGGATTCTGGGGCATGATATCCTGCGGCGGGTCTTTGGTGACCGCGTCGATGCCGGGCTGCTCGGCTCGCAGACCGCGTTGACGGCGACGGTTTTCGCCAGCCGCCTGATGCCCTTCGTGTCCTTCGACATGATCAGCTACGCTGCGGGGCTCAGCCGCCTGCACGCCTGGCGGTTCGCCCTCGCGACGCTGGCCGGCATCATTCCGGCAAGCTTCCTGCTCGCCCATTTCGGGGGTGAGGCGGTCAGCGGAGACTTTGAGCGAGCGACCTGGGCAGTGCTCGGTCTCGGCCTCGTGACGGGCTTACCGCTGCTCTGGGTGGCGATGCGGAGTAAGCCTGAAGAGTGCGTTCCCGACCAAGATTGAAAAGGGCTTGACCTTCAAACCGCTGGAGGTCGCAAGCTGAGAAAAAACCGAAAGGCCGACAACCATGGAACACGATCACAACCACGCGTCGCCCGACGTGCCTTCGGTGGCCGAGACGGCGAAGGACCCGGTCTGCGGGATGACGGTTGCAGTCAGGCCCGATGGACGTCACGCCGAGTTCCAGGGCGAGCCCTTCCATTTTTGTTCGGAGAAATGCCAGACGAAGTTCACGGCGGATCCGTGGTTCTATGCCTCGGGAAGGGCCGCCGGACAAAAGAAGGCCGCACCGGCCAACGTCCAGTACACCTGTCCGATGCACCCCGAGATTGTTCGGGATGCGCCGGGGTCATGCCCGATCTGCGGCATGGCGCTGGAACCGATGGTGCCCTCCGACGAGCCCAGCGAGGAGCTGACAGACTTCACACGCCGGATGTGGATCTCGGCTGCCGCCGCGGTGCCGCTTATTATCCTGACGATGGGTGAACTGGTGGCGCTGCCGGTGCGCGACTGGATCGGGCATCAGACGGCCAGCTATCTCGAGTTTCTGCTGGCCACGCCCATCATATTCTGGGCGGCGCTGCCATTTTTCCGGCGCGGCTGGGATTCGATCGTGAACCGAAGCCCGAACATGTGGACGCTGATCAGCATCGGCGTGGCGGCGGCATACCTTTACTCGCTCGTCGCCACGTTCCTGCCGGGGGTGTTTCCGGAACAGTACCGGATGGGGCACGGCGTGGGGACGTATTTCGAGGCGGCGGTTGTGATCGTGACGCTAGTCTTCGTGGGCCAGGTTCTCGAACTGCGCGCACGCGAGCGCACCGGGGATGCGATCCGCGCGCTCCTCGATCTCGCCCCAAAGACGGCGCGGCGTATCCTGCCAGACGGTACCGAATATGACGCGCCGCTGGAAAACATCATGGAGGGAGACCGGCTGCGCGTGCGACCCGGTGATGCGGTCCCGGTCGATGGGACGGTGATCGAGGGCCGGTCGTCGCTTGACGAGAGTATGCTGACGGGTGAGTCGATGCCCGTCGAGAAAGGCCCGGGCGATGCGGTGACCGGAGCGACGATCAACAAGAATGGCTCTCTGGTTATGGAGGCGGGAAAGGTCGGATCCGACACCGTGCTGGCGCAGATCGTCGCGATGGTGTCGAACGCGCGCCGCTCGCGCGCGCCGATCCAGGGTCTGGCTGACCGGGTGTCGGCGGTATTCGTGCCGACCGTGGTCGCCATAGCCGTCGTCGCCTTCATCGTCTGGCTGACCGTCGGCCCCGAGCCCGCGCTGGTCTTCGCGATCGCTTCGGCGGTGTCCGTCCTGATCATCGCCTGTCCCTGCGCGCTTGGGCTTGCGACGCCGATCTCGATCACAACGGCAGCAGGACGCGGGGCGCAGGCGGGCGTGCTGATCAAGGACGCCGAGGCGCTGGAACGCATGGCGGCCGTCGATACGCTCATCGTGGACAAGACCGGCACTCTGACCTTGGGCAAGCCGAAGCTGACGGACCTTATGGCGCTTGGCGACATCGCCGAGACCGACCTGCTTTCGCTGGCCGCAGCGCTGGAGCGCGGCTCGGAGCACCCTCTGGCCGAAGCGATCGTCGAGGGAGCCGAGACGCAGAGTGCCCCGCGTCAGGAGGCCACGGACTTCGGTGCCGTCACCGGCAAGGGCGTACAGGGCAGCGTCGGTGGGCGTGCGGTGGCGCTCGGCAACGCGGCGATGATGCGGGAGATGGGTCTGGATACGGGTGCGGCCGAGGCGCACGCCGACACCCTGCGCGCCGAGGGCAAGACGGCGATGTTCGTCGCTTTCGATGGCGCGCTCGTCGGCATCGTGGCGGTCGCCGACCCGATCAAGGACTCGACCGCACAGGCGATCCGCGAACTTCATGCCCAGGGTCTGAGGGTGATAATGGCGACGGGCGACAACGAGCGCACAGCGCAGGCAGTGGCAGGCAAGCTCGGGATCGACGAGGTGCGGGCGGGCGTGCTGCCCGAAGCCAAGAAGGTCCTTATCGACCAGTTGCGTCGAGAGGGCCACAAGATCGCAATGGCGGGCGACGGAGTGAACGACGCGCCCGCGCTGGCCGCCGCGGATGTCGGCATCGCGATGGGCACGGGCGCGGATGTGGCGATGGAAAGCGCCGGCATCACCCTGCTGGGCGGTGACCTGATGGGCATCGTCCGGGCGCGCAAGCTCGCACGCGCCACTTTGCGCAACATCAAGCAAAACCTGTTCTTCGCCTTCGCTTACAACGCGCTTGGTGTCCCCATCGCAGCAGGACTGCTCTACCCCGTCACCGGCCTTCTCCTGTCGCCGATGATCGCGGCGGCGGCCATGAGCCTGTCCTCCGTCTCGGTGATCACCAACGCCCTACGGCTCAGGCGGGTCAATCTCTGACCTGCCAGTCCATACATGCGAACTCGAAAGGAAACGCAGATGACCCAGAACGCTTTTTCCCGCCGCACGCTTCTGATTGGCGGCGCCGCGCTGGTGGCTGCATCGCCCTTCAGGACCCTGGCGCTAGGCGCCGGTCCGGCGATCCACGTGATGAAGGATCCGAACTGCGGCTGCTGCTCGGCCTGGATCGAGATACTCGAAAACGATGGTTTCGCCGTAACGACCGAGGCGAGCGCCGGGACGCTTCTGATGCGCTACAAGCTGGACAACGGCATCACGCAGGAGATGGTCTCCTGCCATACGGGGCGCGTGAATGGCTACATGATCGAGCGCCACGTCCCTGTTGCCGACATTCGCCGTCTGCTGGTGGAACGCCCCGACGCGGTGGGCCTCGCAGTGCCCGGCATGCCCTACGGCTCGCCCGGGATGGGGCCGGAAAGCGAGCGCGAGGCCTATGACGTGTTCCTGATCCAGCGCGACGGATCGACCGAGGTGTTCACCTGCTACGCTGCCGCGTGACCTTGAAGCTGCGATTCCGCTTCTGATCAGGGACGAGAACACAGGCGTGCCTGCTCCCGCATCACGGCGTAATCGCTCAGAATCTCGGCGTTGGCGGATCCGTCCGGCAGAAAAGCCAACTCCTTGGCCATTGCTCGTCCCCGATGAACACTACGAGGCCCCGAAGAGTCCAATCTGTGCCAGCGCATCGAAACACCCGCTAAGGAGTGCGAAATCACGCGATCTAAACATGAACACACACTGCACACGACACCGCGCAAGCCACTGATATTCTACCGGAATTGCCACCATCCATCACTGAACAGGCGCATAGCACGTCTTCGAACGACCGCTTCGAACCGGATTACAGACCTTGGTGCAGAGCGCAGCATTCGGTAGTATGGGCTCTCACTTAGCCTTCGCTGCAATCCACCTTAAGGTCCGCATTGCCGCCCATCACATGGAAAACCCGCTGCATCGAATAGAGTGGGGCCTCTGCGACCTAACAATTGCGGCGTTCCCTGGATCCACATACGTGTTGTTGCAGGAACTCGGCCTGCCACTCGATATGATCTACCGACCATAAAACGGAAATATGATCTGCGGATCATACGGCATGAAAGGCAATCGCCCGACGTCGTATGCCAGCAGCAATGGCATCTGCCAAAGGCTGTGGAAACCCATCCGGCAGGTCTGCTAGTGTCTTGTCCAAGGCGGGTTCAAGCTCAGACGCGACGCCCGACAAGACCTCTTCCGCCAGCGCCACACCAAAACCTGCCGCCTTCGCAGCCTGCGGGAAATGGCGCGGCACCACCTCATTGATCCGATAGTGCCCGTCGACCGCCATCGCGAGACGCATCCGGTTTTGGCGAATTTGACCGTCATCCACGGCTTTTTGTGCGCTCAGCACGTCATAAAGCGGGGTCAAAAGGAAACCGCCAGGGCGCAATGCAATACTGAAATTCTTGGCGTGCCCGTCCGTCGCGCCCAACAACCAAAACAGCACCTGCGCGCGGAAAAAGGCGCGTTGATCTTCGTCAGGGTCATCACTGCCCTGCAGCAGCCCGATCCCTTCGGTGATCCCTGGCCCGCCATCCATTTGGTATTTTTGACTGGGTGGGACTGAGAGCGCTTGGCAAAAGTCTTCCTGCGGGAGGCGGATCAACCGGCCATCTTTGGTCCAGCGCCGATCGAACCGGGTCACAACAAGGCTCCGCACGTCCTCGAAGTCGGCAATCTCGACTTCAGCCACATCCATGCCCATGGCCCGACAGAGGTTCATGCAGAAAAACTCGTTCTCAACACTGTCAGACAAATCGATCCCTGCGGGCAGAACGCCAAGCTGCGTCTTGAGGATATGGGTTGTTGGGGTGAGCCCCGATGGACGGATCCACGCGCCCTCGTGGCGTAGCAGCGCCGTTTTTTCCTGCGCCCCTGCGATAGAAATGCGGAAGTCGTCTTCCTCATCTAAGCCTAGCGGAGCGTTTGCGAGGTTGCGTAACATATCCGCAACCTGTGCCTCTGAAACGGGCTCTCCCTCGAGTGCGCCAAACTCGGGGATCTCGCCCGAAACGAACTGCAAGGCCCCTACGCAATCGCGCCCGATTTTCTCCAGCATGTGCCAGGCGTCCGTACCGCCTGCACGCACCCGAGCGGCTACGCGTTCGCGTATCGCCTGATTGTCCGGCAGCAGGTTTTCCAAGTAGGCGATAACAGGGCCGCCCTGGTGTGCCACTTCACGCAAAGGCAGCGAAAGCGAGATGGGCATGGCATGTTCCCATGCCAACCATTCCGGATCATAGATAAAGCTGATCGCGCCTGAACCAGCGAGACGCAAAGCCCCCACCAACCGTCCGTTCAGAAGCACTTGCATCGTGCCGCTACGCCCGTGTTTGGCCATCAGAAGATATCCTCAATCTCAAGCGAGCCACCGCGTTCCACCAATCGGAACTCAAGCCCAAGTGCCGCCATAACAGCGAGCACTGTGGCGAGCTTGGCTCCCGCGTCGCCATTCTCGAGCGACGAAATCGTCGCGACGCGCAAATTCGTACGCGCGCTGATGTCGCTTTGGGTCCAGCCGCGCGCTTTGCGCGTCCGGCGAAGTGCCTCGCCGATCTGCTCGGCCGTTCGTGCTGTGAGGTCCATGATGTGGCTCCTTTTACGGCACAGCGTAAATTAAAACAAATTACGCTGCAACGTAAATATCTACTTTTTACGCCATGGCGTAACAATCGAGCCGCACTTATGCCTGCAGCCCCGCAGCGCGCACCTGCTCGGGCGTCACCAGCTTTGACGAGATCAAGCCCTCAATCTGCCGGTTTGTAATGTGGCGGCAAAGAGGGTGGCGTTCACGGATCCACTCGGCGAGGCTAGCGCGACCTTTGGCTTCGGCCTCTCGCGCCTTCTCCCGGTCCGCCTGTATCTGGGCAAGCCCCTTCTCCCATCGGCACATCTTGAACCAGTTGTCTGAGAAGCAGACCTTGCTGCGCGTGTATCCTTCGCTTTCCTTCGCATAGGCTTTGACCGCATGTTTCAGGTCATCGGGCTCCACACCGGCTTTCAATGCTGCAGCGATCAGGCGCAGACTGGTCCGCCGGTCTCGGATCCTGTCCTCGGGATACGCCGCCAAGATCTTCTCAGTTTCAAGAGCTTCAACCTCCACCTCCGCCGCCTCGCGCCTGCGCGTAGGTAGTTTATGGATGGTTTTAGGATGGTTTGGGGTCCACCGTGAACCCCGTACCCCGTTCACCGTGGACCCCGTGCCGGGTTCAGGCTGGACGGGGTTCACAGTGACCCCCGTCTCGATGTCGGGCTCAGCCGTGGGCTCGAGCGCGGCCACGCGTTCCAGAACGATGCGGTAAATGACGGTGTAGCCGTTCTTGCACTGCCGCCGCCCCGTCTCGATCAAAATGCCTTCGCGGAGGAAGTCGATGATGGTGCGCTTCACCGTGCTCTCGCTGAGCTCAGTGTGGCGCTGGATGGTCCCCTTGGAGCACCAGATGCCTGAGCCATCATCGCTCGCCTTATCGGCCAGGAACATGATGATCTGCTTGCGCGCGGCGCTGCCGAAGCGACGCTCTGCGCATTCATTTGCAACCGCCCAACTCATCGAATTATCCCAAGGTTAGAAACGATTTTGTGAGCATTCTGGCACGCAAACAGCGTTGAAACTTTCGCTTTTTGTTCACTTTTTGTCAGGAGGTGTTTTGCACCCATAAGCCGTTGTTTTTGCTTACGCTCTTTCTGGATTGCAAATCCGTGTACACCGGTTCGATTCCGGTAC
>NZ_JBXWQZ010000095.1:0-10518 GCF_059612645.1 Ruegeria sp. YKSF131
ACGCGACGCTTGCTTCACCGCAAATCCGCCGCATAATCACATGAACCAGATGAGCCAGACCCTCTCTTAGCTCACGCCGCCATCTGTCCCAAAATCCCTGACGACGGACAGTCAACGTAACAAAAGATCAGATATGGGTGCGTGAAGGTATTCTGCCACGGTTCCCAAACTCACGGGCGCCGCAGTTTGACTTCAGCAATGGCCAGCTTGTGGTGCCGCATCCTCCGCATCAGCGCGTGGACATTCAGGAGCCTTATGTGCGCGAAATGGAAATCGACCCAAAGCTGTACTACCCCGAAGGATACCACCCCGAGCTGCTGACCGAATGGCCAGTTGACGGCGATCTTGTTGTTCCTTTGGATGCTCTTCCGGATAACTTGAAAGAGAGCATGGGCGCAGCGTGGCGCCATCGTGAAGCCAACCGCAAAGTGCTGGAAGAACAAAGCGACAATTAAATCGCGACGGCAATCAAACCGGCCATCCAAATCGCCGGGTGGCCGGTCAACTTTTTCCAAATCACCGCAGGAGGGATGAAGTCTTGTTGATCGTACTTGGTCTCTATTTTGGAATAGTCTGGCTGGTCTTCTCCAAGTTCCAACTTCTCCCCTGGAACGGGATCTGGAAAACTCTGGTGTTGATTTTCGCTGAGAACTGACCCGGTATTTTCACCGAGATTTGACCCGGCTTTGTTCATGTATCGGTGTCTATGCTTTGGTCAATGTCGGCGTCTCCTTTCTTGTTTTCTTTGCAGCTTCTGAGCTGGCTTTGAAGCGGTAGCTGTCATTGCCTTTTCCCAGATGTGGCAGCGGTGTGTGAGCCGGTCGATCAATGCGGCCGCAAAAATCTTCGAACAACATCTGCAATCCGGACTTTCGGGTAGAAAACGACCGCGAAAATCCACTGATTTCACCTGAAAGCCCTCGAATCGGTTGTTGTAACTGGTCAAGTTACAAGCAGGGTTTGATTTGTGTTAATGTAGTTTCATCCACCGAGGTTTCCGATGCCGCAGCGGGTGCATAACTTTCTCAGCGAGCTTGGGCTCACCGAATACAACGAGGCCTTTCGCGAGCAAGGCGTTGATTACGATCTACTTGGCGATTTGACTGCCGACGATTTGCGTGAGTTGGGGATAGAAAAGCTTGGCCACCGTAAACGCATCTTGGCTGCGGCAGCACAGATTGAAACCAAGGTGGATCGCGAGGCGCCAGTCAGGCGGCGCCTGCTGACCTTGATGTTTGCTGATTTGGTCGACTCAACGGCGCTGTCAACACAGATCACTCTGGAAGATTATCACGCCCATATCCGCAGTTTTCAGAATGCCGCCAAAAGCACGGTCGAACAGTACGGTGGCTATGTCGCAAAGTATTTCGGTGACGGCGTGTTGGCATATTTTGGCTATCCCCAAAGTCATGAAGACGATGCAGACCGTGCCATTCGAGCGGGCTGGGAATTGGTCAAATTGGTTTCGGACTTACGCGGTTCACCAGAAGGCATTACTGTGGCAGCCCGTGTCGGCATTGAAACAGGGCCAGTGGTTATTGGAGAGGTCGTTGGTGAAGGTACTGCCAGCGAACACAGCGCCTTGGGATCCACACCAAATCTTGCGGCACGCTTGCAGTCTGTAGCTTCCCCAAGTTGCGTGGTTGTTGGCCCGGCAAGCCGACGCCTCGCTGATGGCAATGTCCATTTCGAAAGTCTTGGGCCACATACTCTGAAAGGCTTCGAGGATCCGGTTCCCGTTTGGAAGGTAACCGCCATTGCCAGATCGCGAGACCGTTTAGATCGACAAAAAGGCAACCTGACACCTCTCATCGGACGCCGCCAAGAGTTGAACGCTTTGACTTCTGCGCTAAGGCGTATGCGTGTAGGTGCCTCAATGGCGGTGAATGTGATCGGTGAAGCCGGGATTGGAAAGTCGAGACTTGTTCGTGAATTTTTTGATAATTCTGGGGGAACATTTACCAGTCTAAAGGGTCAATGCAGCCCCCATGGAGGGTCCACTGCTTTCCACCCATTTATCGAATTGGTCCGTGAGTATGTAGCGGATAGAAAACGGGAAGGCCTCTCGCCAGAAGACGGGTTTACCCAGATTGGGCTGGATCGCAAACGCCACGTGCCCTATTTGCTACTGCTCATCGGAAATAAAAAAGTTGATCAATCGCAAATCGATCCAGAATTGGTTGGACCCCGCACACATGAAGCCCTGATCGAACTGGTGGTTTCTCATGGACGGACGTCTCCAACGGTTCTGTTTCTCAACGATCTGCATTGGGCCGACGAAAGATCGGTAAGTGTTATCAATCACCTGATCCGCAAAGCTGATAGGCCTGGCGTCCTGGTTCTAACTTGTTACAGACCGGACTTTGAGGCGACGTGGCTCAACGCCCCGGGGGTTGAGAATATCAACCTGATCCCCTTGGATCGAGAACAGTCAGCTCTGCTGCTTCGCGAATGCGTGGCCTTAGAAGCAGAAACTCGTGATTTTAGCGATCTTGTTACGCGCGCTGGAGGCAATCCTCTTTTCCTGGAGGAACTTGCACGTCACGTTTTGGGCGCTTACGAGAGTTTGGAAACTGAAACCGGGGCTTCTATTCCCGATACCCTTGCAGGTCTCTTGATGCACAGGGTCGATGCGCTTTCTCCCGGTGCGCGCCGCGTCACGGAAATGGCGTCAGTTCTTGGCCGCGAAGCGGAAATCTCGTTACTTGGAGACAATTTGCAGACAGAATTCGATGCAATTGGTGGGCTGGGTATTCTGGAGCCCTCGCCACAGAATGCAAACAAAGTGCGCTTCCACCACGCACTCGTTCAACAGGTGATATATGAAAGCTTGCTTTCTGATGACCGACGTATGCTTCATCTGGAGGCGGCACAGAGAATTGAAGATAAGCACGCCGACAACCTGGCCGAGGTGGCGGAGACCCTCGCGCATCATTTCGAAGCTGCCGGCGAATACAAATCCACCGCTCGTTTCGCCTATTTAGCAGGTTGCAAGGCGCTTGACCTTTTTGCATTGCGCGACGCCGAAATGTGGTTTGGAAAATGCCTGGACCTGACGATGAATCAAACCGGGGATGAGGCGACATTACTCCTGGCTCGGGCTGTTGTGAATCAGACGCAGGTTCTTTGCTGGAATGGAGATTTTGCAGCGATGACCAAGCTGGCAAAAAGCCACTTGCCGCGCATACAAACCCTTGGTGAAATTGAAGAAGTTTCGCGATCACTAACGTGGATTGGTGAAGGTTATCTACATGCCGGACGTTTCAAGGACGCGGCAAAATCGTTTGATTCTGCTCTGCACATTGGCCGCCAACTTGGAGATGAAAGTTGCGTCGGTTATTCGCTTGGGCTGACCCTGTGGTTGGACTGTATCGTTGCAGAAGGCGAGTGGTACTCCAAGTTGGTGTCTCAGGCAGACGTTGTGCAAGCGGCTGGCGAACAACTTGGAGATCGCTATCTAAAAACGTTGGCTTATTATGGACGGTGGTGCCACGCGATACAGATCGGAAAAGTAAGTGTCGCGGTAGAAATCGCTCAATCATTGTTTGAGATGGGCGATCACGACAGCTATCCGCCAGCTGAGTGCTGGGGTGCCTGTCTCCTTGCAGTCAGCCATGCGATGGCTGGGAACAAGATTGAAGCGTTCCAATTTGCGCGCACCGGGATGGAAAGTGCTGCGAGCGGTTTTGACCGGCTTATGTCCGAGCTTGCTTTAGGAATGACGCACGTGGCGCTGGGTGAACCAGAACAAGGCTTGGAGCGCCTTGCTAAGGCGCCGTGGCGCAGTGAGCAGATCGGCGCATTCTACTTTGCGTATGCCGGAGACGCCGCGTATGGCTCCGCGTTGATCCAGACAGGGCGAACTGATGAAGGGATCAAATGGCTTGAGACCGGCATTAGCCATTTTGAGGGCTGCGGAAACCTCCGTGGCGCCTGTATTTCAAGATTGGAGCTTCTGAAATACATTGCCACAACAAAGCACTTGTCGGCAGCGCGAAAAATCCTGCTGGAAATTCATGTCAACGCAGCCAATTTGGAAATGGATGGGCTCCACTCGGAAGCAATTGGAATTGTTGCCGAAATGGAGCTACAAGCGAAGCAACCTGAAAAGGCGCTTCAGCTCATTGAACTTGGAATTCAAATTTGTGTTCCGCTAGGCTGGCCAACTCTGGAGCAGAGCCTAAACCACACCGCACTACGGATAAAAAATGCGTCTGAGATCTAACCGTTCTGTCAGAACGCAGATTTCCATTGCTCGGTATCGACAAACCAGCGTTCTTCGGTGATCAGGTCATCAGAATTGAACTTGAATAACACCGCGCATTGCGAGCCGTTTGGCAGTTTGTCAGACCTAAACTCTACAACGTTCATGATCTCATTGTCACCCGGGCAAAAACGCAGGTCAGTTATGTCGAAGCCCGGAGGCAGCGCTTGACCAATCCCGTCAAGAGCCGATCTAAAAGCAATCCGGCCCTCCAATACATCATTCTGGCCGGGCAAGACGAATATCATATCCTCAGCATAGAAACTCGCAAGCTTGTCCATTTCCCCAGCCGCAAGCGCTGCCCAACCTGCCTTCAGATCTTCTAATTGTTTTTCATGTGCCATTTTATAATACCCCTGTCGGCAAATGCGCGTTCTCAGAAAGTGTACCATTTTTTCCGTAGGTCGGAGAATTTTCCGGCAGTTTGACGCGGTGCCTTTTGGCAATGACAGAAATAGCCTGCTTGGGGCGACTGCCGGTATAGTTCGTGTAAAGAATACTGATCGGTTCACGAATGGCCGGAACGACCGACCGCTGTGCAGCACCGTGATCTCTCGTCGAGCGTCTGTTCTGGACTGACCTAGCAAGACTGCCGGCACGGTGAAACGTGACCTGGACAATCTCACTAACTGCGCATTGATGTCATTGGGGCTTCGCGCAGCATCGGTCTGTGTGGGCTCAATACCGTCATTTGCTGCATACTGAGCGTATGGCCGCTTTTAATAGGGATCATTTGCCGCTGAGCCTATTATCGCGGCTTATGTCAAATCTGGAGAAGTTCGTTGGATGAGGCCAAAGTCAGCGATTCTTATACCTGAGATTAAGTTCGACCTGCAATGGTTGCCCGGTATTCTACATGAGGATTTGACATGAAAAAACTTGCAACCATCGACCCGCCCAGGACAAACGCCAACGCCTTTGAAGTGCTGGCGCGCTGCCAGTCCGCAGCCGAAAGCGCTGGAGCTGAACAAGCCAGAATTCAGTCCTTTCTGGAAGACGCCGTCCAAGGTGACTTTGAGCACTTGCTGCGTGTGGTGAAAACCCACTTCGAGGTCTCTAGCGTCAGGACTTGATTAGAGAGGGCCTGGTATGCCACCAGGCCGCTAATTCAAAATACTCTCAGTCACCGGTAAGCCTGCCTAGCGGGTTGACGGCTCATTTTGTGTTCGAGAACCTGGTCATCGCCCACGTAAAAAACGGTGCGAATTTCCGACAGTTTCCGGAAATCGAATGTTTCTGCCGATGATGTCTTGAAGGACGGTGCGCGCAGTATCACTATTAGACTAAACGTCCTTAAACCAAGTCTTGTTCATTGTTTTCACTCCCAGATTGGCTGCGCTCCAAGCCAAAGCAACTCACCGAAGCAAATCAAAAGCCCGCAAGCGGGCTTGAGGCCGAACCGGTTGCGAAGGTCGGCACCAATATCGACCGGCCGGTCATCAATCTTTATCGACCCCATATCACCTCTGGGGATTGTCTGATTGTCACCGGGTATCAGGATTTCTTGTCTTCACTGTCGATTTTGATGAAGGAATTGCCCGAGCTGAGGGATCCGGAAAGTGACAGCGACATCCGGATCCGAATATCGTTCGGGATCGATACGGCGAACACCAAACGTCTAACCAACCCCAAACCGGTCACCGAAGAAATGAAACTCTACTGGCTGGAGCGCTCCGGGCTTCAAGTGGAAGAGGATCACGATCTCATCGCGGTGCTGGCAAAACACGCCATCAAAACCGGGAAAATTGATCTGCGTGTCTTCGATCCGGAGCTCGCCAAACGCAAGTTGGGGATAACCGGGGATCGGCGGCTACACTCAAAAATCGTCAGCTCACCAAAAGGTGCCGTCGCCGGGTCCGCAAACTTTTCCTACTCAGGGCTCTACAAAAACATCGAGTATGCCGATGACCTGGCTGCGGGCACTCATGAACTTCAGGTCGAACGCACAGAAGCCGCTGAGCAGGCTTGGGATGTGTCTGTCGATTGGAATACCGAAGCGCTGGAAATACTCGAAAAGCTTATCAAACCGGTGACCGCTGAAGACGCGATGGCGCGAACTATCTCGGAGCAAAAGGGGTTCGAACCCTGGCTCACCGGAGACCGAAAAGATATCACGAGCCACACGCTGTTTGGGTATCAACAGGAGCTGACCTATGAGGCGTGTTCCATCGTCTATGACCATGGGATCGCCTTCGTAGAAGCGCCAACCGGTTCGGGAAAGACAGAGATCGGCTGTCACCTGGCTGAAGCATTGTCAGAAACATTCTCAGAAGTCGTGCCCCGCTCCCCGGTCCATGGCGTTGCGCGAAAAAATGCAGCTGTAATTGCCCCGCCCAAAGTCATTCCCAGTTGGCGCAAGTACTCGACAAACTCGCTCCGACCTGTCGCAAACAGCAAACTTGCCAAACAACACCTCCGCGGCGCTGGCGACGAAGAAAAATCTGGGCTCAGGCTCGATCAGTTTGGCATTCTGATAATCGATGAGAGCCACACTGTGACACCGGGCTTTGAACAAGCATCTCAAATGGCCTCAGCCATCGAACTTGCCCCGCCAAGTTGGAACGTCTGTCTGTCGGCTACGCTGCTCGGGAACCGCGATGTCGACTGGTTGACCCATATGCAGGAGAAGCGGGCGTCCATTTTCATGACCCCTACCTTCATTCAGGCCATGGGCGAGTTATTTGAGCGCGAAACCCAAGTTCCTAAGGATATCTTCAACCCGGGTGCGCAACTGGCCGTCCTATCAGAACCTGACACGACGCTCACGCGAGAGGCTCGCAACGCACTCGCTCAGTTGGTTTCGCCGTTTTTGACACGCAGACAACGGAAATGCATTGGCGAGGACGAAGATCCGACCAAGCACAGTTACCCAAGACTAGAAAACCACGGGCGCCCGAAGAAACTTAAGGTGACAAAGCCTCAGCAAACGCGCCTGGATGAGATTGTTGCTCTCTGCAAAGAACTTGCGCCTGGCGGTAGGGTGACCGCAGTCGAGAAAAGCCGCTTCGGACACGTCAGCACGCAACAAAGCACGCAGGATCAGCTCTACATCCGAAACCTTTTGAACATTCTGCGCGTGAGTGCCGCCCAAGCCCATTGGGAGATGTCTCATGGAGCTATTGGCAAATCGCTTCGCGACTTCGAGCGTGGTGGAAAATCGAAGAAAAAGGTATCCCACCGCGACCAGTCCGACATGTTCGCAGCACTGGGAATAGAAGCGCCTGAACCCACAAAGAAATGCGACGCTTTAAACCAAAAACTGGGTCTCAGTGTTCTCAAGGAGCTTGATGAGAAGCGGTATGAGGCGTGCCTGAGAATACAAAATGAAAAAGACAGGGTCGTCTTTCTCGCAGAACGGACGGACACACTCGAGATTTTTGCAGAAGCGCTTTCGCGCAGAGGCCACCACACCAACTATGTCGTGGGAAACCAAACCAAAGGTGCAGATCGCGCCGTGAAGGCGATCTTTGGAGATGGCCCCGACAGTTTCAAGCGTATCAAACAGGGCAAGTCCGTGGAGTCTTACTTCCGACCTGGAGGAAAGAACGAACCAAAAGGATCTGCATCGGTTTTTCTGACTTACAAGATGGCTGAAGGCATCAACCTTCAGTCGTCAGACACGCTGGTGTTGCTTGGTCTGACCTCGAACCTGAAAGAGCTCATCCAAGGTCTGGGTAGGATCGACAGGATCGATAGTGAGTTCGGGGTCGTCAATTACCACCTTGTTGATGTGCCAGTAGGTCAGTTTGCATCTGACGAAAAAATCGCCCAGCGCATAGAGAACTATAAAACTTTGGCTGGGGAGGCGCTAATCGACGCCGTTTTAGAAGAAAGCACCGAAGACGCAGAACTGATCCTCAATAGTGTTGTAAAATATCTGCGATCCCCACGGCTGCTTCGCGACAATAACTTTCACGACGTGCTGGAACGCACCAAGCAAACAATCGCAGAAGACCGCTACAAACTCATCGACAAGGCCAAGATCCAGGGCACCTGGGGCGCCGAGTTGGCGCTCTTATCGGCCCGTGAGAAATTCACGGCGCTACATCTCAAAGGACTTAGCAAGAGCAATAGCTTCTTTCCGCCACGCCTGCTGCTTCTAAAGGATACTGCGCCAGGCCTGATATTGGAACGCGACCAGCTGGCCTGCGTCCAATCTCTGGAGACTGCATACGAACGGACCAGAAGCCTGGGCATGGAACACGCCCACATGTCTCTGGAAGATCTCTCCGAAGCGCTGGAGACGATTTCAGAGCAGATCGGCAAGCTGACCGAGTGGGACTTGCGCCCAGCGCGCGTTGAGAGTCTCATGAAAGCCTGCGCCGAGTTCATGGGACGCAAGAGTGGTGTCGAACTCAGTGATCAAGAATGGTTTGGCCATCTGACACTACCGGCCGTGGAAATGGTGTGCGAGGCGTGGAGCCGTGAGCTTGATCCCTTCTGGGAAAAAGCAAAACACGAAGTGCGTGACAGCTTCGCCTATGAGGATCTTCCCAAGGGGTACATCGCGCTTCAGGTTATCCTGGAAAAGCTCGAAAGCGATCATCAGGCGTCCGCTAAGATCCATGAAAAGATGGTCCGGGTCATCGAGGAAGCTGAGCAGATTTCACGCGACCACGAACCCGCAATCGGACAGCGCATTTCAGTGGTGTTCTTTTCGGATGGTGCAGGCGAGCACTAGGCGGCCTCAGATAGCAGCGAAGCCAGATTGTCAATCGGCATTCAAAACTGACCCTGTATAGGCATCCAATTTCTTCACTCATTCCGCCGTTTGCTAATGATTGTCTTGGGGCGTTCTCGCGGCCCCGTGTTGCATTCCGTGTCCACCTTTTTTGATTAATGATTTTAGCAGCCATTTTTGAGCAGGTTTTGCTTCCGTTGAATTCTCTTTCAACCACTTCACAGTTGTCTCGTCGTGAGAAAGTTGGTCCACAAGCAAATAGTAGATAACAGCTCGATACTTGGATCGCTCTGAACGTCCGTATAAGTCGATAACAGATTTGATCCATTCCATCAGCTTCGGACTATCCGGCAAGCCTAACTTTCCAACCAAAAAGTTCGATTTTACTCTTTCGAGCTCGCTGATTTGAGTCGCTGCTATGGTGGCCAAATCACGCTGATAAATGGCTGGTCCACAACCAATCGTAATTTTGGTCAATAGGTCCATGTCTGGCTCGACGCCAACTTTAGTTCTAAGGTCTTCGGCATATTTGGCTATTAGTTGATCGCGCCTACTGCCACGTTCAAGATGTCGCGTTCGAACGGTTCTCTTGGCTCGCATCAAGTTAGAAACCACATCGCTTGGGACTCCTATGCGAAACGCCTCAAGACGATCTTTACTACTGTTCTTGGACAGTTCCTCCAGCTGCGAGGAAGATATATTCTGCCAAACTCCCAGCGCCGTCAGCCGCGTTGCTAATGAAGTGGTTTGATCAAGTTCAGCTTCACCGCCGTCTGCGGCCATGGATAAGAACCGACCAAGCTTCTCTATAAACTCCGTTCGGCCTTCTTCCGTTTGCAGAGCAGACATAAGGCGTCTCTCTTGAGATGGTCTAATCGATGTAAGATCATATTCCATTATTTTCCCGACCACTATGCCTTAGGAGGAATGTAGTACGTATCGACAGGAATCCCAAAAGACTCAAAGACAGCCGCCACGTTTAGCAGGTGCTTTTCGATCCGCTGCTCGCCGTAACCAAACCGTCCTGAACCGTTTGTAATAACCCATCCGCGTACACCGAATTCTGGATCAGGATCGTAAAGCAATTCTCCTCCAATTCGGGCTGTTTTTTGATCGCTGTCGATCAAAGACGGATGTCCCAGTTTTCGAAAGCCAACTGGAACCTTGATGCCCCGCGCGAGTGGGAAGCGTCTACCTTCTTTGATGTTTTCATAGACTTCTTCTAGCGCAAGGTGAAGGCGACCTTCTTTGTCCAGCACCCACAAAATCGGCAACATCTCATGTGCGACTTGGGCAATCCTGAGCCCTTCTATCGCTGTTTCCATGTATTTCAATAAAGATGCAGCTGTCGCATCCGTTAGTTCGGTCAAGCTAGCAGGGACCATTTCCATTTCGATTGGGTCGACTTTTTCTGCTTTGACGACGTTGCCAAAAAAGTCATCTAATGGGCACTTGGGGTTGCCTACTGTCTGACGTCAGCGCCAATGGGACAGTTTAGGTCGATTTGATAAGAGAGGGTTTCTGGCTCATCGTAACCGCCAAGGAGTGGAGATGAGAAAGAAACCCGGAACCA
>NZ_JBXWQZ010000096.1:0-10260 GCF_059612645.1 Ruegeria sp. YKSF131
CTGAAACAGCCGCAATTCTCCAGGGCAGGGAATGGCTGTCCTGAAATACAGTTGGCCAGGTGCGATCTTGCACCCAGCCAGCGTAATTTTTCAACCATATATGCGCCGACATTTCGCCGATGCATATCGTGTCAGGCAATCGAAAAATCGTCCTGCACAACCTGCGTGTCTACAAAAACGACCTCGTCGTCGATTGCAAACGCGCTGATTTCACCATCGATATAACGATTTCTCGCAAAACCTAGATCCCAACCCCATTCCTTGCCGCCGTGCGCATCGACAAAATCGAAATCGGTATTGGTTTCATCAAGCACCACATTCCCATCGACGAGAACCTGTAGACGGTCTGCATTCTGGTCGACCAAAAAGGTGATCGTATGGGCTTCGGTATCATTCAGGCCCAGATTATCTACATGGAATCCCTTGGTGAATTTGCCATCATTGTTTGCGGCATGCGCAATCAGGCCATCACCTGTCAACGTCAGTCCCACATGGCCCTTGTTCCAGACCAAACGCTGGGTGCTGCCGTCTGCTTCAGATCTGGTAAACTCAACCGTGAAAGCAATCTGCTCGGAATCTTCAAACTCGGTCAGACGCCCCAATTTCACAAGATCCCGGTCTCCGTCAAGTTGGATCACCGGACCCGATGCCGTGTCCACAACCGTCGCATCACCGATAAGCTCGGCCTGACCGTTATCTGGCAGGTTCGCGATATCCAGAACAAAGTCGTCAAAGACCATTTGACCGGATGGGACAGAAGGCGATGTCGATCCAGACGTACCGCCGGTATCCGTGCCAGATGTACCACCGGTATCCGTACCAGATGTACCGCCGGTATCCGTGCCGGATGTGCCACCGGTATCCGTGCCGGACGTGCCACCGGTATCCGTACCGGACGTGCCACCGGTATCCGTACCGGATGTACCACCAGTATCCGTACCGGACGTCGTGCCTGACGGCGGTGTACTGGTTCCCGTTCCGCCAGAGATAGGCGTTGTCGCCGTTCCAACCCAAGAGTCGTAGGAGAGCGGATAACTATCGACCAGGTCAGAACCTGCCCCCAGAACATCTATTGTACTACCGGGAATAACACCAAACTGGTTGTACCCATCGGTTGCGGTTGTCGCGAAATAGACAAACTGAGCATCATAATATCCGGCCGCATTCGAATCTGTATTCTGAACAAAGGCATTGTCCAGAATCGTCCAGTCGGACTGCCCCTGATAGCCAGCAATCCCGGATGTCACATTCTGGTCGATGATCACGTTGGTCGAAGATGATCCGACGGTGATTTTGGGAATGGTCACACCACCTGTCACCGAGCGCGGAACCGCAATCAATGTGTTGTTCGAGATCGTCAGACCATCGGTCATGTGAATCGCAATGCCGTTTGTATGGGCATTGTAGATAACGTTTCCTTCGATCACGATATCCTGGTGCCAGTCCGTCGGATCCGAATAGTTGGCGTTGTCGCCCCCGGCCCAAATGCCCTGCGTGTAGTCACCCGACCCAATATCCAGGACATTGTTCCGAATGATGATGTCGCTGCTGCCATCCCCGCTGGAGCGCTTAATCTGAATCATATCGCGGTGATCGTAAGAACCCGCGGCACCCCCGAAATCGTGGATATAGTTGTTCTCGATCAGAACGCCGTCAACCCGGCCCAGGTTGATACCGTCAGAACGGATTGTGTGAATGTTGTTGCCAATCAGATCAACATCCGAGGAGGTGCCGACGTTTATGGCTTTCCACCAGGAATGGAACTCGGAATTGGCGATTGTGACATTTGCCGAACCCTCGACCACAAGCCCCTTGCCGAAACCTGTCCCATCAGCCGAGGTCCCGGTTCCGCTTGCAAAATCCCCATCAAAAACCGAATTGACGATGTTTATGTTGGTGCTGTTGTCGATCCGGAACTTGCTGGCAGATTCACGCTGCCCACTGACATATGTATAGTCAAACTCGATAGTATCGAACGTGACGTTCGACGTCTGGTTGACATAAACTTCCGAAAAGCTTGCCATCGCGCTCGGATCAGCGGATTTGATTGTCACGTTGGATGTGTAAAGGGCGTTTTTGAGATTCAGCACCCCATAATCACCCGCTGCAAGCAGTATCGTTTCCCCACCTGTCGCCTGAGACAGAGCCTGGTTCAACTCCGCCGCGGAGGTTACCGTGATTGTCGTCGACATCTTTCACCTTTTTGCATAGGCGCTGTGAGTGGCAGCGCACAAGAATCCCGCTCACCCAGGACAGAAGGAACAGCCGCACGAAGGCGACAGATGGGCCAGAATGTGGCTATGTTTGGAAATTGTTGCCTGCATCGGGACAATAATGTCCCTTCGCCTTCATTTCCGAGTGAAATTGATACTCGTTACCGGGAATTGTTCCCCTTCCCTTAGCGGTACCCAAGGGTTTGGCGAATTGATTCCTCTGCCGCAACAATGAACACACAATTGCCACTATTCCGGCATGGGCCCGCGTATTCCGAACAAATATCGGCGGTGAATTGCCCGATGCCGCCACGTCATCTCGTGCAGGCACCCCATCAAATCCACCAATGTTCTGCTCAACACAGCTTTATGGACACGACTCATCCATGCCCGTAGCCTTCCTAATTGATGAACGTGACACGGGCGGACCTGCCATGCGGGACAGACACAGTTCTTTCGGAATGCTGGTGTGTGCCTGCATTTTACTACTCTCTTTTTCGACCCCGTCCTATGCCGCCGGGGCGTGTACCGACACGAAGGCCACGACAAACGTGCCCGGTACAGAAAAGGGCCAGACACTCCACAACGTTTCCGAACTCGCAGGCGCCATAAAAAATGCGGAGGGAGGAGAGACGTTCATTCTTGAAGGCGGGAATTATGGCGCTCTGAAAATTAGCAATATCTTTGAGAAGCCCATCACGATCCGCTCAGCCAACCCGGGGTCGCCTGCATGTTTCACGGAATTACGCCTGCAGGGCGCGGGCAACATCGTGTTGGATGGGTTGATTTTTGACTATGAGTATTCCCCGGGGGACAAGGACTCAACCACCCGCTTCACCATCTATTCCAGCAGAAACGTGACCATCTCGAACTCCTTGTTCGATGGTGGCTATAAATCAGGAGTGGGGCATGGCCGCGGACTCCGCCTCAAGGACAATGTATCGATTACACTGACCCAGAACACATTCCGCAGATGGTGGAAAGGACTTACGGGTGGGCATGGCAACGACATAACGATCCGGGGAAACACCTTCTACGACATACGCTCGGACGGTATGGCTATGGGCGCTGTTGATGGGTTGATCATCGAAGGCAATCATCTGCACAATTTTCGCGGTATACGCGGAGGCAAGGATCACCGTGACATGCTGCAGATCATGCGCGCGTCCAACCAACGCAGCACAGACATCGTAATTCGCAACAATATCTTTGACATGGGCGCGGGAGATTATGCTCAGACAATCTGGATGGGCGGAGATGGCAAAAACTTGGGGGATCCCATGGTTCGTCATCAGAATGTGTTGATCGAGAACAACGTGATTTATAATGCCCATGCACACGGTATTTCGATCCATGGGGCAGATAACCTGTCGATCAGGCGAAATTCGGTCATCCGGGTCAGACGGGAGAAAGATGGGGGCATCACCATTCCGCGCATCAGCGTTTCCCCGGATTCAACCTCAGTCGTTATCGAACAAAACGCCGTCAGTAAAATCAGCGGATACAAGAACCAGCGCGATTGGGTCATCCTTAATAACGCCGCCATTCAGGATGTATCCCGAGGGGCACCCGGATTTTACGACAGTGAGTTCATCTACTACGCAACCGGACCGGCAAACGGACATAACGAATATGGCGTGCGGCCGGGCAGCCAAATCGATCGGCTTAATGCCGGCTCCACGCTTGTTAAGAATTACCCAACCCGCAAATAGCCCCAATATGACGGCGCCCGCACCGGGCACATTAGGTCAAATCTTCAGAATACTCCCGGTATTCCCAACGAAAAGAGCAGACATGTAGTGGTTACAAACAGACACGGATGCTCAAAAAAGCTGTGCGCAGGCGCGGAACTCTTTGAGGCCCGCATCAAACCATGATCACATACAGCCAGCTACACAATAAACGACATTCAAACGGTGCCGCCAAATATGAACACACCCATGTCGCAGTCTCGGGCCGGTCATGCAGGTCAAGATACCCCGACACTCAGCATTATTGTGCCGATGTTCAATGAAGAGGACGTTCTGCCAATCCTGTTTGATCGGCTGGGCCAGTTTCTGGGAAACCTTGGCGAAAGCTATGAGATCATATGTGTGAATGATGGCAGCACAGACGGCACAGCCAGAATTTTAGCCGACGCGCACGAACATGACAGGCGCATCAAAGTGGTAAACTTTTCCCGCAATTTCGGCAAAGAGATCGCCCTGACCGCCGGACTTGACGTTGCCTCGGGCAGAGCAGTCGTTCCGATAGATGCGGATTTGCAGGACCCCCCCGAACTGATTGAAAGCTTTCTCGAGAAATGGCGCGAAGGGTTCGACGTCGTCTATGCCGTCCGGCACCGCCGCAATACGGACACCGCGATGAAACGCTGGTCGGCGATAAAGTTCTATCAGATCATCAACAGGCTCTCAGGGGTTCCGATTCCGGCCAATACGGGTGATTTTCGGCTCATGGACCAAAGGGTGGTTCGCTCAATAACCCAATTGCGAGAACATAATCGTTTTATGAAGGGGCTCTTCGCCTGGGTCGGATTTCGACATGCCGAGGTACTTTATGACCGGCCTGAGCGCGCAGCGGGACAAAGCAAGTTCAACTACTGGCGTCTTTGGAATTTCGCACTGGACGGCATTACCGGGTTCAGCACTGTCCCGCTGAGAATTGCTGGCTATGTCGGTATGCTGACCGCCCTGGCGGCGATTATCTACGGCATTTTCCTTATCGTACGTACCCTGATCTACGGGGTGGACGTACCTGGTTATGCCTCGCTGATGGTTGCCGTGCTGTTGATCGGTGGTTTGCAACTCGTGGTGCTTGGCGTGATCGGCGAGTATCTGGGGCGTCTCTTTGACGAGGCCCGCAAACGCCCGCTTTACATTGTCGAAAGCAGCCTTGGCCTAACCGCCGAGGCCCTTGCGGAGCCGCCCGACGGAAAACCATTGACTTGAGCTTTCGTCAATTGAACCATCAGGATGTTCAATTCGTTTATTCGGTACAGGCGGTGTTTTGTTGCTCGGCGATCATTTCGAATGTCATGAGAATTGCGAGATAATGTTGCGCCAACAGTTGCCTGCAAGCCATCTGATGCAACCCAAGGGTGCGGGGCAGAGCTGGCCGGCATATAGAAAGGTCACAGGCCCAGAAATAGCACCAATAAGGCCCACCAGGTCACATTATCCAAAAAACAGGCAACTATCTTTGCGCAGAAATCCCAGTGTTTGCGCATTCGTACGCACATACACCACGGGAACAAAAATACCGACAGACAGCTGCGCGCGCCTCACGCAAGGTCGACTTACCAAATGCCACCCAGAACCGAGGCACATGTGACCGGTAAAACCCCATGATACAACAATCCCCCGCAGTTGGGCGTAATGATCTGGCTGTGCTCCTGCTCATACTGCTTCTCGCCTCCGTGCTGCGAACCGCAGGGCTGAATGCGCCGCTATGGTATGATGAAATTTGGACCGTCGATACGCATGTCCACCTACCTTGGGGCGAAATGATGCGCGAATACTCGATGAACCATCACTATTTCTTCAGCATGAAGGCTAAGCTGGTTTCGCAGATTTTCGGAGATCAGCCCTGGGCCTATCGTTTTCCAGCGGTGCTGTTCGGCGTTGGTATCGTTGCTGCAATCTGGTGGCTGGCCCGGGATGTTGCAGGCACGAAGGTCGCTCATATTTCGGCCCTGCTTGTCGCACTTTCCTATCATCAGGTTTGGTTTTCGCAGAACGCCCGTGGATATACCGAACTCGCATTCTGGAGCACTTTGGGCCTTATTTTCTTTTTGCGGGGGACGCACCGTCCGACCGTCGGCACGTGGATTGCGTTTGGCCTGACTGCCGCAGCTGCGGTTTTCACACACCTGACCGGGGTATTTTTCTTTGTCGCCTTGGGCTTCATCTGGCTGGTGTCACTAGTAACCGGGTTTGGGCGCCCCGCCCTGACCCGTGACTGGGTGCTGCGGCCTCTTATTGGCGTAGCAATGGCGCTGGTCTTAATTGTGTTGTTGTATCTGCCGATCTTTCCAAGCCTCGTGGAAGCCATGGGCGAGGTAGCGGCAACATCCGCTGTCGATCCTATGCAGGAGTATCAGAGCCCGGTCTGGACAGTGCTGGAAGGGCTACGGACGGCAGTCGGAGACACTGGCCCGCTGACCATGATTGTTGCATTCGGCGGATTGGTCGCCCTGGCGTTTGGTGCCGCAGGAGCACATTCAGCACAACCGCTGTTTTTCCCGTCCATCGTTATGCATATCGTGGTGACGCTGGCTATTCTCCTGTCGCTCGACATGCGGATATGGCCACGCTTCTTTTTTGTTGATATCGGCCCGGTCATCATTTTTGCGGTCATCGGCTGCTGGCACGGTGCAAGCATTGTGGCACGAGTGATAAGCCAACCTCGGATCGGAATGCCACTGTTCGCCGTCGGTGTTGCGGCGATGATCGCTTTATCCGTGATTCTTGTGCAGCGGAACTATGCCGCGCCAAAACAGAATCTGGCCGGAGCTTTTGCCTTTGTGGAACAGACCCGCAACCCTTCCGAGCGGGTTTACGCCATCAATCCGGGCGGGCCTGTCTTTGAGAACCATTTCAATGCCAACTGGACAACCATTGGCGACCCCGAAGCATATGCAAAAGCAATAGCTCAGCCTGGTCCTGTGACATTGGTCGTCCTGTTTCCGAACCGAATGTTCAGCGCCATCCCGCAACTGAGGCAGGATGCCAAAGGGCAACTGGACCTTGTCCATGACTTCCCCGGAACACTGGGCGATGGTAACGTTCATGTATATCGGCGTAACTGAGCGACTGCCGAGCTGGAGGTCAGGGGCAAGACCAGACTGACCGGTCTACAAAATCCAGAGGATAACGCCGCGCTTCCTCTATCAGTGCGGCAGAGCGGGTTCCCGCGACAAACACCATCGACCAGACGGTTTCTCCATCCGGAGTGATCTCGAAAACGCGCCCGGATGTGCTTTCGGTTACAAGAATATTGCCGTTGGGCAACGCCTGATGTGTACCCATGATAAAGCTGAAAAAACGCTGATCATCGTTTTGGGGGTAAACCGTCTCAGCCAGACCAGTCACGGGATCGAACCGAAGGACACGGGCACCCACGAAATCACGGCCAGGCATTCGGTGACCGCTGCCATTATCAAAGACGGTGATGGTGCCGTCCTGCTCGATATCGGGATCGTGCTGCTTCAGCCACGGTCCGTGCTGCATCCAGACGATCTTGCCACTGGATCTGTTCAACACAGCCAGCGCGTGGAGATTACGCATGGAGAGCAGCAAATCTCCGGGCTCCGACCCTGAGATGCGCGCGCTCAGCTCAGGGGTGACGACTTCGATATCGTTGAGATGTAGCGGGTCCAGCTCTTCTGGATTGAGCCCATAGATGATGTCCAGTTCCTGATTTTCTATCAGCCAGTCAATCGTTGGCTCCAGGATGGGGACGTCTTCAATGATACGACCCTCGGGGTCGATCAAAAGCGCTGAATCGGCATAGTAATTGTCGGAATCCATGATTGCTTCGACCGAAGCGCCCGGAAGCATATATTTAGGGGTTATGGTGGCCGGATCACGTTTTTTTGGAATCCAGTACGTCCCATCCGGGTTCTCCGTGATCGAATGGTGGGTCATCTGATCAACAGTCCAAACGGTATCACCGCAAGGACCAAGGCGCGCGGTGCCCAGCTCGGCGAAATTGACAAGGACGGATCCATCCTTTCCCAGGGCAACCCCCTGAGTGTGATATTCTCCAGATCCCTTGGGGATATTCTTGTCAGGGATGATATGAGCCGGATTGGACCAAATTGCGTGAAAATCCAGCGGCCAGGTGCGCAAAAGCGTCCCGTCAGCATCATAGACGCGCGCCTGTGCGCCATCGTCAAACATGCCTTGCATGACTGTTAACCCAGCCCAGCTAAGCTCGGGATTATATGTGACAAGGCCGGTTCCCTCATAGCGAAGCGGCATCCACCGGGGGTCACGATACCACGGGCCGTGGATCAACTCTTTTACCGTGCTTCTGGCTTCCTGAACCAAAGCTGTCGGCGGCAAATTCAGAACGGCTGCAGAAACACCTGCCAGAAAAGCCAGCGTTGCACCGCATACGAGAAAGACGATAAAACTCACTACATTCTGGCGATCCACGGCCACTTACTCCACCTCATTGCCCGTACTTAATATTTCCTCCAACGCCTGTGCGTCTGTGGCGTCATGTTCCACGGTCCACTCGGTTCCCATCGCCGTCTTGTGCTCAATGCGCAGGACCGAGAACGGTTCGCCTCCTGTACTCAGAAACCTGTAACACAGACCGTTCATTTCTGTGGCCAGAGCTTGCCAGGGAAAACGGTTGAACCTGATCCACTCGCCAGCTTCGTTTAACTGGGTTGCAACGATCTGGCCGTCACCGGGGTCTATATCCGCGCAGGTTTGCCCCAGCAGAACGGCCATAGTGTCAGAGTAACAAAGCGCAGCTTTCCTTCCGCCCCCCAGAGGAAAGCAGGTAGATTGCCTGGGCAGGGGCTCAGTAGCTTCGAAGCAAACAAAAAGCGTGCCCTCAGCCATGAAAACCGATCCATCTTCCGGGAAAGCCGCGCAGGGCCGCGGAGGGGTCAGAACCGACCCGGCATAATTCGCAGCTCCGTAACGAATCTGAAATATGGAATTCATGTCGATGCCACGATGAAACGTGCTGGGTGTCTGAAAACCACCGAACCTCAGGTGCTGGTCAGCAGGCCCACCAACAGAACGGATCGGTGTCGATGTGATATCAAAACCATTCATCGATCTGGCTCGCTCCACTATGTCGTCGGCCAGGGCAACATCCTGCTCCGCCACACGCTGAAAAAGTGGCCAGATATGCGATGACGCAATTGCTTGGCTGACACCAAAGATCAGCACCAGGGTCAGCCCTGCAACCGGGGCAAAGCGCGACATGGGCACCCCGGCCATCCCCTGAGCAACAACCGCAGTGCTTGCCAGAGCGACACCGGCGAAGACAAAACCGATAAAGCCGATGCTGCGACCAATCAGATAAGGCTCCGGATAGAGGAACCAGATCAGAACCGGCAATATGAACAGGGCGCCGAGCCCACCGAGAAACACGCGAAACGCTCCGAACCATCCTCCGCCAGGGAAGGCGCGTGGGGCGAGAAGCGCGCTCAGGGCAGCCATAAGAACCAACCCACAGACAGCCGCCGTTCCAAGCAGGAAAACTCCGCGATATGGCTGCGGCACTCCCAAAAGCCCACCGCTATGGATAAGCCTTTCCATCCGATGCAACGCGGACAACTTTTCCAAAATCACTGTCGACTCCACCCCGCCTGCAAAACGGAAATTTGCCCTGAGATCCAGAATGGAAATGGTCGCCTGCAGCTGCAGTTGATACAGGGCCAGAGCGACAACAGAAACCACAAGAACGCGGAAGATGCAGAGCACGCTTTCACGATGGTCGTACCCGTCGATCCGGATCAAGACGATAGCCGGGATGAGAAAGCCCATAAGCGCGTAGCTTTGATAGAAGCCGATCGAAATCGCCAGAAGCTCGGCGGCCACGATCATGCGCAGAACCATACCTCCGACTGATTGCGCGTGCGGCTGCGCAATCATAGTCATCGCACCAACAGAAGCCATAAGGCCAAGGCTGAACCATGGGGCTTGCGTCTGATAATGCAGGATTTCAGTCAAATAAACATGAGAAGACCCTGCCAGAAAAACCACCACAATAAAGGCGATCATCATAATTGAACCCGTCCTGGCCACGGACTGGCGTGCGATAAGGACGGAGACCCCGAACAGAGCGGCAAAAATAACAAAAATCAGAAATGCAATTGGCGTATCCCAGCCAAAGAGTTCCTCGTGCGCCCAATGAGTCGACCAACGACCATGCACCTCGGCAAATCCGCGCTCGAGACCGGCGGCAAACCTCCACTCATCCGGATTGAAACCGGACCGCACGACACCAATCCCGACGGTCGGCAAAAAAAGTAAAGCTGCGAGAACCGCAGCCGTAAGCAACAAAACCCAAGCTGGCGCTC
>NZ_JBXWQZ010000097.1:0-10217 GCF_059612645.1 Ruegeria sp. YKSF131
CCTTCGCAAACTTATCCCGCCGCGACGCATTGAATTTGAAAGGCATCACAGCATCCCGCAGTCAAATCAAAGGACCAGCTACGCATCGGAAACGATTTGTGCAACACGCTCGGGGAGGACGAGTATTTTGACGATCTGATGCGCGTGACCAATGGGAACACCGATGAGGCACTCGCGCGGATGGTTATTCGAACCTCGCAGGACTGCCTTCCCTGGATGGAGGCGCACGGGGTGCGGTTTCAGCCTTCGCTGTCTGGCACACTGAGCCTTGGGCGGACCAATGCGTTCTTTCTGGGCGGCGGCAAAGCGCTGGTGAATGCCTACTACCGGAGGGCGCAGGATCTGGGCGTCGAGGTGCGCTATGAGGCCGAGGTGGTGCATGTGGGGATGGCCGAGGGTGCGTTTGCCCATGTTGAGTTGAAGGACGGCACGCACATCCAAGGCCGTGCATTGGTGATTGCCTCCGGCGGGTTTCAGGCCGATCTGGACTGGCTGGCCGAAGCCTGGGGCCCTGCGGCCCGCAACTTCCTGATCCGCGGTACGCCCTATAATCGCGGCGTCGTTTGGCGCGACATCCTGGATCAGGGGGCGGGCAGTGTGGGCGATCCGACCCAGTGTCATGCGGTGGCCATTGACGGGCGCGCACCGAAGTTTGACGGCGGGATCGTCACGCGGCTAGATTGTGTGCCGTTTTCAGTGGTTCTGAACAAGGACGGTCAGCGGTTTTATGACGAGGGCGAAGACGTCTGGCCGAAACGCTACGCGATCTGGGGGCGGCTGGTGGCGGCGCAGCCCGATCAGGTGGCCTATTCCATCATTGATGCACGCGCGCGCGATCTGTTCATGCCGTCGGTTTTTCCGCCCATCAAGGCAGAGACGCTTGATGCCTTGCGGATCAAGCTTGGCCTGCCAGAACAGGCGCTGCGCACCATCGAGGCGTTCAATGCGGCCTGCGGCGACGGGCCTTTCAGTCCGCAGGAATTGGACGGCCTGGCCACCCAAGGCCTCACACCGCCCAAAACCAATTGGGCGCGTCCTTTGGTCGAGCCTCCGTTTTATGCCTATGAACTGCGGCCCGGCGTGACGTTCACCTATCTCGGGCTTCAGGTCGATGAAACCGCGCGGGTGCAGGCGAACGGCGCGCCGCTGCCCAACGTCTGGGCGGCGGGTGAAATCATGGCAGGGTCGATCCTTGGCGAGGGCTATCTGGCCGGGTTCGGGATGACCATTGGCACGGTCTTTGGCCGTATCGCAGGCAGGGAGGCCGCAGCGCATGTCAGCTGAAACAAGGCAAGAGGCCCGCCGGCAGATCGAGATTTGCAATGCGTGCCGCTATTGCGAGGGTTACTGCGCCGTGTTCCCGGCGATCACCCGCCAAACCGAGTTCGCCGATGGAGACATCACCCAACTGGCCAACCTGTGCCACAATTGCCGTGGCTGTTACTACGCCTGCCAATACACCGAACCGCATGAGTTTGCGATAAACCTGCCGCGCATATTGGCAGAGGTGCGTACCGACAGTTGGAAGGAGTTCGCATGGCCTTCAGGGTTTGCGCGGGCCTATGACCGGCACGGTGTTGCCATTGGCGCTTTGGTTGTTCTGTGCCTGTTTGCTTTGATTTTTGCCACTGGGACCTTGCAAAAGACCAACGATGGAGCCGGTTTTTATGCCTACATGAGCCATTCCTTGATGGTCGCCGTTTTTGCGCCCGCCTTTGTGTTGCCTTTTCTTGCTACGTTTGTGTCGCTGCGCCGGTATTGGACGCATGTAGAGGGCGGGCGGATCAGGCTGTGCGACCTAAACCGCGCGATGCGGGACGTGGCAAGCATGCGCAATCTGGCAGGTGGGCAGGGGCAAGGCTGTAATTTCGAAGATGAGGACCGGTTCAGCAATGCCCGCCGCATCGCGCATCAATTAACGATGTGGGGATTTTTGCTGTGCTTTGCATCGACCTCTTCTGGCACAGTACTGCATTATGTTTTTGATATGCCTGCACCCTATGGGTTGTTTAGTTTGCCAAAACTCTTCGGAATACCTGGCGGTCTCATGCTAAGCGCAGGCACCCTCTGTATGGCATCGCTCAAATTGCGGGCCGATGGGAGATTGTCCGATGCCCGTGTGCGCGGCGGCGACATGGCATTCGTCCTGTTGCTCTTTGCTGTCAGCACGTCTGGTCTGTTGTTATATGTCGCTTCAGATTCGGGTCTCGAACCCTATCTCCTCACGCTCCACCTTGCTTTGGTGCTGACATTGTTCCTCACGCTACCATACTCGAAATTCGTCCACGGCTTCTATCGGCTGGCCGCTTTGATCCGAAATGCGGACGGCGCAGGCTGAGCTCGTGCGACGCGAGGCAACTTAAAACGAATGTCTGCAAACCGCGAGAAAGTTGAAATGCACTCAGTCGTAGCGAAATGGCAGCTTTGTCCCGCAACTTGATCCTCGCCAACCAAAGTTTCTCTGCACCATGGCTGAATGGCAGCTATCTCCGCCGCCGCGCAGTGCCATGAACCGAGCACGTGCGGCGATTTTCACGCTGCGTGCGCTCGCGGCGAAGAATTCGAATTCACAGGTTGGGCTCAATCCTGCCATTTGAGGGCGGATTGAGCAATCGCAGCATGGACTGACCCACTTGACGGAAGTCCACATAAGAAAAGCGCCGCCAATGACGCGACCATTTGTTAGGTCGGGGTGCTTACTTGGTGCAGCGCTTTTCGGCGTCTTCGATTGCTGCGGTAAAGCCCAGCAGCGAGAAGGTGTCCTTGGTTTGCGTGCCGCGTTCGGACCGGGCAGTCAGAACAGCCTCGGTTCCGCGTTTCAGCGCGGTGACGATCTTGGCGTCATCTGCATCTGACGCAGGCCAGGCCCACTCACCTTCGGTGAACAGTTCAAACTCGGACCCGTCGACATTCAGGTTCACTGTCGATCCCGGTGCAAACGGATAGCCGCCGGTAAAGGTCACTTGTCCTTTGACCTCGGCATTGGGCCGATAGAACACAAACAACAGGATGTCGCTGCGCCGCACGGATACGACGCGCCCGCCCCGGGTGTTCACGGTTTCCTTGGGGGCCGAAACGCTCCAGCATTCGGTGGGATCATCTTCGACAAAAACGCTCCAGTCCGTTTTTGCAGCAACCCGGTTTGTGCTTGTCGCCTGCTGGGCGATTGCAGAAGTCGCGGCGATGCCTGCCACACACAGGCCCGCAATCGTACGAACGAGCATTGATCCCATTTGTCCAGCCTCCTAGCTCGACCGATACCTCAAATCCATCGGACATGGCTGCGAACCCTTCCGGCCCGTCTATTCCGTTGCGCATTCCGATGATTGCCGACATACACACACTAACGCAGGTTTCGCCACAGGCGAAAGGGCGATTGGCAGAATTTTGCGCATTAATTTCGGAGGTCCAGATGACGCAGCCCGTAGCAATGACAGAACTGTGGCGTGGCAACTTGCTGGAAAGCCTGCATCTGGGCCACGCGGTCATCTGCGACGACTCCGGCCAGATCGTGCGCAGCTGGGGCGACCCGCAGGCGGTTATCTATCCGCGCTCTTCCGCCAAGATGATTCAGGCGCTTCCGCTGGTCACGTCGGGAGCCGCTGCAAAATACGGATTGAACAGCGAACATCTTGCATTGGCCTGCGCGTCACACAACGGGGCTGCGATCCATACCGACCGCGTAACAGCGTGGCTTGATCATCTGGGGCTGAGCGAGCACGACTTGCGCTGCGGGCCACAGGAGCCAGCGGACACTGCCGCGCGGGATCGGCTGATCCTGGCGGATGACACCCCGTGCCAGATCCACAACAACTGTTCCGGCAAGCATTGTGGTTTCCTGACACTGGGTCAGCATATGGGCGCAGGGCCGGAATATCTGGAAATCGATCACCCGGTGCAGCAGGCCTGCCTGTCTGCCATCGAAGAGACGTCAGGCGAAACCAGCCCCGGTTACGGTATTGACGGCTGTTCCGCCCCGAATTTCGCCGTGTCGCTGGCCGGGCTGGCCCGGTCGATGGCATGGTTCGCCAGCGCCTCGGATCGGTCCGACCGTTCCAGCGAGGCGGCGGTGCAATTGGTGGCGGCAATGGTAAAACACCCGGAACTGGTAGCCGGTGAGACCCGTGCCTGCACCGAACTGATGCGCGCCATGAACGGGCGTGTTGCCATCAAGACCGGGGCCGAGGCGGTGTTTGTGGCCATCATCCCGGAAAAACGCATGGGCGTTGCGCTAAAGATCACCGATGGCACCACGCGGGCCAGCGAATGCGCCATCGCCGCTATTCTGGTGAGCCTCGGTGTGCTGGAGGCCGATCACCCGGCCACCCGCAAGTTCATGAACGCCCCGCAATACAGCCGCCGGGGGCTGGAATGCGGCGTGATCAAACCTGCGCCGGGTTTCCCCGGCTAAGGCCCCTACATCTCGATCTCGTGCACCTCGGCCACCTCGACCGAGCCCGAGCCATTGACGACCATCGGACAGCCCTTGGCCATCTCGGTCGCGGCTTCGATACTGTCGGCCTTGATCACGGTAAAGCCCGAGGCCGGGTTTGCGCCGCCATTGTCGACAACCCCGCTGCTGCTGACCGTATAGGACTGTCCGACCGGGTTGCCGGGGATCTCTAACGCTTCGGCCATACCCTGAAACCATGCGCCCCAAGCGGCCATGGTCGCCTCAATCTCGGCGGGGTCGGTCGGGGTGTGTCCCCCGTGATAAACAAACAAATACTGGGGCATATCGCTCCTCCCTGATGAAACCTTATTTGCACTTCGCTTCGAGTTTGCGCAGCGAAGACGTCCAGCCCTGATTGTGGTTCGCGGCTGCTTCGGCATCGGCCAGTTCGCGGTGGTCCAAAACCAAGCGTGACCCTGTGCCCGTCGCTGTGACTGTGAAGGTGACGTGGCTTTCGGCCCCGCGCTGATCCTGATCGTCATGCCAGCCCCAGGTAAACCCCACCGAGTTTGGCGGGTCGACATGCGTGACGTGGCCCGAGACCTTGTATTGCTGACCCTCGCCGTTTTCCATGACCGAATACCACGGGCCGGTGCGCGAGAAATCCAGATTGTGCTCAGGCACGTGCATCCCTTCGGGCCCCCACCATTGCAACAACCGGCTGCCGTCGCTGATCCATACAAACAGATCCTCTGGGCTGACGGGGAAGTCCCGTTCCAGTTTCAGGTCGGCCATGACTTCTCCCTTTCGATAATATCACTGAGGCGATCGAGGCTGCTTTCCCAGAATTGCCGTTTGGAGATCGTCCAGTCGGCAATCATCCGCAGCCCGTCGGACCGGATGGAGTACATCCGTTGGGTGCCCCGCACGCGCTGCTGCACCAACCCTGCCTCGCGCAACACTTTCAGATGGCGCGAAATCGCAGCACCGGACATTCCGCGCCCTTCGATCAGGTCACCGGCGGGCAGTTCGCCCTGCTCCATCAGCTGCTCGACAATCGAGAACCGGGTGGCATCGGACAAAGCGGAAAAGGTGGTCAGAAGCGTGCTCATAACCTCTATTTAACACAAATGTTAAATAATGAAAAGCCCTGTCAGGATTCGGTAAAATCCAAGCGACTGTACCCTTGCAGGTAAAGCAGTGCCGTCAGATCGCCGTGATTCACCCGCACGTCACATTTCGCGGCCACCGACGGCTTGGCGTGAAGGGCAACCCCGGTTCCGGCCCGCTCCAGCATGCCCAGATCATTGGCCCCGTCGCCCACGGCGATCACGTCATTTTCGGACAACCCAAGACGCGTGGAAATCTGCTCAAGCGCCTCGATCTTGGCTTGCCGCCCCAATATGGGACGCGCCACATCGCCCGTCAGTTTGCCATCTGCGGCCAGCAGAGTGTTGGCGCGGTTTTCATCGAACCCCAGCAGCTCTGCCACCCGCGCGGTGAAGGCAGTAAAGCCACCGGACACCAGTGCAGCATAGGCACCGTTGGCTCGCATTGTTGCCAGCAACGCCTGTCCGCCGGGCATCAGGGTGATCCGTTCGCGCAGGACTTTGCCAATGACGCTTTCATCCAGATCCTTCAGCAGACCAACCCGTTCGATCAGAGCACCTTCGAAATCCAGCTCTCCGTTCATGGCGCGGGCGGTGATGTCCTTGACCCTTTCGCCGACGCCAGCCTCATCCGCCAGTTCGTCAATGCATTCCTGCTGGATCATGGTGCTGTCCATATCGGCCAACAGCATCTTTTTGCGCCTCCCCTGTGCGGGCTGCACAATCAGGTCCACGCCCATGCCTTGCAGATCAGCCCAAACGTCCCAGCGATTGGCGGGCATGTCACTCAGCTCAAACTCGACCGCCTCGTCCGGGCTGAGCCACAGGACATCTCCACCGCCCCACGCGTTGCGCAGCGATTCAGGCAGGGCACGGTCCAGCGAGGGTGCAACCGGGTTGGTCAGCAAAGTGGCGACGTACATATTCCAATCTCCAGTGTCATACCCATGCGGGACGGTCAGGGCGTCAACAGTGTTCGACCCTGTTCGGTCAGTTCCCAGCAATTCTGTCCCTCGAATACGGCGACGCCCGTCGGGCGTCCGTATCCGGCCCCCGTGTCCAGATTGATCCGGTTGCCATAATGCGTCGCCTGATCCACAGGCGTGTGACCATGAACGATCAGTTTGGGATGCGGGCCGTGGTAGTCGTGGAAGTCCTGTCTGATCCAGATCAGATCACTTGCCTGCTGTTCATTCAGCGGCACACCCGGACGGATACCCGCATGAACAAAGACAATCTCGGGCGTCTGATGCATCACCACCAGATCGCGCAGGAAGGTCAGGTGCGACTTCGGCACGGCTGTCTGAGCCATACGGTGCAGGTTTTCAAGGCGGATCTGACCTTCGAATTCCACCCCATAGCTGCGCAGGGTGTCGACCCCGCCCAACCTGTCATGCAGCCAGTGGTATCCCACCAACAAATGCGGATCGTGGCGCGGAGTGTCCTCCATGAACCAGGCAAACATGCGGTCGTGATTGCCCAACAGAGTGATCCAGTTCCGGCCAGCATCACGCCCGGCAATCAGGCGGTCAATCAGCCCGCGACTGTCAGGGCCGCGATCCACGTAATCACCAAGAAACACGATCTGAGCATCGGGGCCGCCATCGCTTTGGATCAGAGACAGCGCGCGGTCCAGTTCGGCCACCTGCCCGTGCAGATCACCAATGGCATAGACTGGCAAAGTCATAGAATCCTCCGGCGGTATGAGTCAGCTCGCTTGTGACTCAGATTGCGAAATCAGAGAAGAAAGGACCCGGGTATTCGTATAACCGGGTCCTGAACTGTTTCTTAAACTCAACAGCCGCGATCAGGCGACGTCGAATTCCAGCGGTTTGATCTGCGTGAACAGGCCTGTTTCGGCAAGCTTTGCCCGTGCTTCGGCCGGGACCGGTTCGTCGACATAAAGCAACGCAATCGCTTCGCCGCCAGCCTCTGTACGGCCGAGGGTAAAATTGGCGATGTTAACGTTGTTTTCACCCATGGTCTGACCCAGCGTGCCGATGATGCCGGGCACGTCTTCGTTGGTGGTGTACAGCATATGAGCGCCGACCTCGGCATCGATGTTGATGCCTTTGATCTGGATAAAGCGCGGCTTGCCATCGCTGAACACCGTACCCGCGATCGACCGTTCACGCTTGTCCGTTACGACCGTGACCTTGATATAGCCATCAAAAACACCCGACTTGTCCTGATTGGTGGTCGAGATTTTGATCCCGCGCTCTTTCGCGACCACAGGGGCCGAGACCATGTTCACCTCGGGGTTGAACTTTTTCATGATCCCCGCGACCACCGAACAGTTCAGCGCAGCCAGATTCATTTCAGCGGCCACACCGTCATAGAGGATGTTGATCGCCTTGACCGGCTCATCCGTCATCTGGCCGATGAAGCTGCCCAGATGACCTGCCAGCTTGATCCACGGCCCCATCAGCTTGGCTTCTTCCGCTGTCACGCTGGGCATGTTCAGCGCGTTCTCGACCGCGCCCGTCAGCAGGTAGTTCGAAATCTGTTCAGCCACCTGCAAGGCCACGTTCTCCTGCGCCTCGGTGGTCGCCGCGCCCAGATGGGGCGTGCAGACCACGTTGGGCAGGTTGAACAGCGCGTTATCCTTGGCGGGTTCCTCGCTGAACACGTCAAAGGCCGCTCCGGCAACATGGCCGGATTGCAGCATTTCGGCCAGAGCCACTTCATCCACCAGACCGCCGCGGGCACAGTTGATGATCCGTACGCCCTTTTTGGTTTTGGCCAGATTCTCGCGGCTCAGGATGTTGCGGGTTTGATCCGTCAGCGGCACATGCAGGGTGATGAAATCGGCGCGCGCCAGCAGTTCGTCCAGCTCGACCTTTTCGACGCCCATCTTGGCCGCTTTCTCTTCGCCCAGATAAGGATCATAAGCGATGACTTTCATTTTCAGGCCCAAAGCCCGTTCGCACACGATGCCACCAATGTTACCGGCACCGATCACGCCCAGTGTCTTGTTGGTCAGCTCGATCCCCATGAACTTGGACTTTTCCCACTTGCCCGCATGGGTCGAGGTGCTGGCCTCGGGGATTTGCCGCGCCACGGCGAACATCATCGCGATGGCGTGTTCGGCGGTGGTGATCATGTTGCCGTAGGGTGTGTTCATCACGATCACCCCTTTTTTCGAGGCCGCCTCTTTGTCGACATTGTCGGTGCCGATCCCGGCGCGGCCGATGACCTTCAGCCTGTCGGCTTTTTCCAGAAGGGTCGGTGTAACCTTGGTTGCCGAACGGATGGCGAGGCCATCATATTGACCGATCACCTCGGCAAGCTTGTCTTTGTCTTTGCCCAGCTCGGGCATGAAATCCACGTCGATGCCGCGGTCGCGGAAAATCTGCACTGCGGTTTCGCTGAGATTGTCGGATACGAGTACTTTGGGAGCCATTTTGGTTGGTCCTTTGAATTCTTCAGAGGGTAGCGCGCTGACGCCCGCCTTACATCAGTGATGGGGTAGGCCGGGCTTCAGCCCGGCACATGAAACTCAGGCAGCCTGCGCCTGCGCTTTGATCTCGGTCGCAAAGGCCCATGCCAGCCAGGGCAGCATCGCCTGAATATCCGAGGTTTCAACCGTACCGCCGCACCAGATGCGCAGGCCCGCAGGCGCGTCGCGATAAGCGCCGATATCAAGTGCGATATTCTCGGCTTCAAGTCGCTTGGCGACTGCCTTGGCAAAGGCTGCACCGTCCTGAATACGCGCGTCGGTGAACTTCAGGCAGACCGAAGTGTTCGACCGTGTCGCCTCATCCTCTGCCAGGTTTGCGATCCAGCCGTTCTGGTCGCAGAACGCGTGTACCGCACCCGCATTGGCATCCGCACGCGCGATCAGCCCCTGCAATCCGCCCACCGATCGCGCCCAGTCCAGCGCAAAGAGATAATCTTCGACCGCCAGCATTGACGGCGTGTTGATCGTTGCCCCGGTAAAGATGCCTTCGATCAGTTTGCCGCCCTTGGTCAGGCGGAAAATCTTGGGCAGCGGCCATGCGGGGGTATAGCTTTCCAGCCGTTCAACGGCGCGCGGGCTGAGGATCAGCATCCCGTGGGCCGCTTCGCCGCCCAGCACTTTCTGCCAGCTGAAGGTTGTTACATCCAGCTTGTCCCAGGGCAGATCCATCGCAAAGGCCGCCGAGGTTGCATCGCAGATCGTCAGGCCCTGGCGGTCATCGGCAATCCAGTCGCCATAGGGTACCCGTACACCCGAGGTTGTGCCGTTCCACGTGAACACCACGTCATTTGCGAAATCGACCGAGGCCAGATCAACGATCTGCCCGTAATCCGCGGTCTTCACCTCGGCGTCGATCTTCAGCTGCTTGACCACATCGGTCACCCAGCCGGACCCAAAGCTTTCCCAGGCTAGCATCTCGACCTTGCGCGCACCCAGCAAAGACCACAGCGCCATTTCAACCGCGCCGGTGTCCGAGGCGGGAACGATGCCAATGCGGTAATCCGCCGGAATGCCCAGAATCTCGCGCGTGCCTTCGATGGCCGCCTTCAGCTTATCCTTGCCGACAGCGGCGCGGTGCGACCGGCCCAATGCGGCATCAGCCAGTTTTGTCAGGTCAAATGTGGGGGGTTTGGCACAGGGGCCCGAAGAAAAACGCGGATTTGCCGGCCGCGTCGCCGGTTGTTCGATCGTCATGTGTATTACCCTTCCAGATACACGCCCCTCGTTGGGGAGGGGTGTCCCACGGACAGACCTA
>NZ_JBXWQZ010000098.1:0-8886 GCF_059612645.1 Ruegeria sp. YKSF131
GCTCCGACTTGTTCCCCCCTTGGAACAGATTGGCAAAGGCCATGATCTTGCCGGTGTTGCCATCACGCAGGATAGCATGATCGAAATAGGACAGGTATTCATCATCAAATCCCCCCAGCGCAAAGCCCTTTTCTGCACCGGCCTTTTGCGCAAGCCAGCGGTCTGAAATCCCACGCAAGTCTGACAACAGAGGCGCCAGTTCTTCCTTCGGAACGATCTCGAACACATATCCTTCGCGTTCAGCACGGTTCTTGGCTTGCCGGAACCGCTTGCGCGACTTTCCGTCCAGCGAGAAATCGTGCAAAGAAACCCGCGCAACCTCGCCAATTTTCAGGATCGACAGTCCAAGATCCAGAAAAGTTGGCAGATATTTGGTCGAGACACTGTAGAACGCGCAAAGTTTACCTTCGCGATCCGCCATTTCCCGAAGCTGCCAAATCAGTTGCTGCCCGGCGCCCTCGTCACCAACCGGTTCTCCTTTCGAAATCAGCGCATTGCCTGTGTCGGCGTAGGCAATAAACGCGGTCTCATCCGGTGAGATCAGGAATTGCTTGTCACCGGTAAGCGAGATTTGGGATTCCGTATCCTCACTCTCCATCACTAGCCGCTCGACAACCTCTGGGATTTCAACCCGCTGTGGTGTCGGAATCTCACGCCCGAACAGAGAGTTCATGGCAACAATGCCCACGATCACGGCCACGACAAGGCTGGACCGCAGAAAGCGCGAGGCGTCACCGTTCCAAGCAAACTGCCACCACAGATCATTTTGGTATTCGACATGCGAATATGCAAACAGCCCGATCCAGAAAATCACCGCCAGCAGAACTACGACACTGATCAGCCATGGGATGTTCAACCGAAATATCGACGCGCCACTGACCCGGTAGAACGCACCGCGAAACATGGCCAGCAGACCAATCGTTCCCAGCATCGAAAGCGCTTCGTGGATGTCGAGCCCCTTTGCAAGCGAAGCAAAGAATCCCGCCCCCATCAACACCATCGCAACGACCCATGCCCTGTAGAGCTTGCGGAACAACCCGCGCGAGACCAGCAATAGCAATACGCCTACGACGCTGCCTGCAAGATGCGAAGCCTCGACAAATGACAGGGGCAGCAGATCTTTCAGCGTGCCGAGCTTTTGCGCCCCCGCTGGCAGCGCGCCCGACACCAGCAAGATCACCCCGGCCACTGCGGCAACCCCGGCCGCGACCATTGGAACCATGGGGCGGATCACACGATAGACCCAAACCGCGGCACCGCCGATCATGTGTCTTTGGGTCAAGACCGATGCAACGGCAATGGAAAGGCTGGCGACTGCAAATGGCAAAAAAGTGTAAACCACCCGATAAAGCAGCAACGCAGCAATCACATCCGAACGACCCGACGCCCCCAGACCGGCAATCAATGTCGCCTCAAACACGCCGATCCCGCCCGGCGCATGGCTCAGGATTCCAACGGCAATGGCAGCGATATAGATGGTGAAGAAATACGGGTACCCGACCCCCAAATCATCCGGCATCAGTACGTAAAGCGCCATGGATGCGCCAAACAGGTCGCCAATGGCAGCCAACGTCAGCAGGCCCGCCAGTTTGCCTCCGGGCAAATCGAAACCGACACCTGCAACAGCCAACCGTCGGCCACCGCTGGACAGCCAAATGAACATCGCGACAAATGCAACCAGCAAGCACAATCCTATGGTGGTTTCGACCGTTTCGCTGACGGGCATCACCTTGGATATTCCATCCGGGTGCAGGGTCAGCAACAGGCCCAAAATCAGGATCAGACCCATCCAGAACGCCACCCATGAGGTTGCGATTACACCAGCCACCCGGCCAAGATCCAAGCCAAGCGACGCGTATATCCGATACCGGATTGCGGTTCCTGTGATGTAGGAAAATCCAAGGCAGTTCGACACTGCGTATCCACTGGCTCCGGCCATTCCCGCCACAGGTAACGGCACCTTGCCATCCGCCACGCTTTGTACCGCGAACACATCATAGAGCGACAGCGACAAAAAGCTGAACGCTGTCCAGCACATCGCAAAAAACATCAACTTCCATGATGTCGCCGAAATATCTGTCTGGACATCCGACCATTTCACATGGGCCGACAGATCGTGCAAAACCGAAAGGGCAATCCCGGTAATAACGACCGGTATCGCGATGCGCAGCCAGGGTTTCTCCAGTAGACCAGCAAGACGTTCGGCCCACTTTTCGGCCAAAGGTTCGTCACCATTATCAGATGTGGTCATGCCGCAAGCCTTCCGGAAATACTGAACCCTTAATCAGCAAGCAGCCTACCTAAGGGTAAGCCGCACCCTGTCTACTCACGAACTCTGGCACAATTCGCATTTATCTCAAAGCACTAGAGCCGCCCCTTGCGCGTTGACAGCAGCAGGTTCGTTTCCGAACGTGTAACGCCGTCGATCCTGCGAATATGAAACAGAACCTCGTCCAGCTCGGCCAGAGTTTCCGTACTGATTTCGGCAATCAAATCCCAACTGCCGTTGGTCGAATGGACCGCCGTGACCTGCCGCATGGCCCCGATCCGGGACATCACGCGCTCGGTACCGCGCCCCTCGATTTCTAGCATCATCAGCCCACGCACAGGGCTTTGTGCCAGATCCCGACGCGTCAACACAGTAAAACCGACGATCTCACCAGATTGCTTGAGCCGTTGCAAACGGCTGCGCACCGTAGTGCGGGTTACGCCCAGCGTTTCCGACAGCTCTGACAGGCTGGCGCGCGCGTCACGCTGCAATGCGCCCAGCAGACGACTATCCAATTCGTCCATATCACTTTCTCATTAAGGAGTTTCCTGAACCATTTTGAGCATTTTGCGCTCTTCACGCAAGACACAGTGACGGCCTAAATGGACCACATGGAACGCAATAACATCATTTTAGTCGGCGCGCCGATGGACGCCGGAAAACGGCGTCAGGGTTGCCGAATGGGTCCTGACGCATATCGCGTGGCCGGGCTGGATCAGGCCTTGACCGATCTTGGTCACTCCGTTTGCGATTGGGGCGACGTGCAACCTGAAGAAACCGGCTTGCCCGAACATCCGCACCTGTTCGCGCTACCCGAATGCATCGGTTGGACGCAAGCGCTGAGCAAGGTCGCGCTAAAAGCGGCTGATCGGGGCATTCCGATCTTCATGGGCGGCGATCACGCGTTGTCCATGGGAACCGTGACCGGGATGGCCGCTTATGCTGCAAAGATTGACCGCCCGCTGTTCGTTCTGTGGCTGGATGCCCATAGTGACTTTCACACCCCCGACAGCACAGACAGCGGCAACCTGCATGGCATACCCGTCGCCTATTTTACAGGAAGGCCGGGGTTCGAGGCATTTCCTTCCTTACCTGCCATCGTGCCAACGGACCGCGTCGGCATGATCGGCCTACGCTCTGTCGACCCGGCAGAACGTTCGGCGCTGGAACAAAACCGGGCCATGCTGGCCGACATGCGCAGCATTGACGAACATGGGATCAAGGCCCCGTTGCTGGCGTTTCTGGACCGCGTCAAAGTTGAAAACGCCCTTCTCCACGTTTCGTTGGATGTTGATTTCCTGGACCCGGCCATCGCCCCTGCCGTCGGCACCACTGTTCCCGGCGGTGCGACCGAGCGCGAGGCTCATCTGGTCATGGAACTGCTGCATGAAAGCGGACTGGTCAGTTCGCTGGATCTTGTCGAACTGAACCCGTTTCTGGATGAACGTGGCCGCACTGCAAAACTGATGGTCGATCTGGCCGCCTCACTTATGGGCCGTCGCGTCTTTGACCGCCCCACCCGGAGTTTCTGATGCTATCGCTACAAGCACCGTCTGCAGCAGTAATGATCCGGCCACATGCCTTTGCCTCCAACCCGGAAACACGCGATGACAATGCGTTTCAAACGCTGAGTATCACGTCGGCCGCAGCCACGTCGGAAGCTGCGAGAGATGAACATGACCAGGCAGTTCAACGCCTGCGCGACACAGGAATCACTGTTCACGTTTTTGATGATTTTGGCGATCTCGACACACCCGACAGTGTTTTCCCAAACAATTGGTTTTCCACACATCCTGGTGGTCACATAGCAGTTTACCCGATGTTCGTGCCGTCTCGCCGACGCGAGCGGCGAACCGATGTCATCGAACTGCTCAAACATGAGTATCGCGTGCAGGATGTCATAGACTATTCCGGGCTGGAACAAGACAACCTTGCGCTGGAAGGGACAGGTGCGATGGTGTTGGACCACATTGCCCGCATCGCGTATACAGTCACCTCCAATCGCGCCGACCCGGTCTTGCTGGAGCGGTTCTGCACTCATTTCAACTATGAACCAATTGCCTTTCAGGCCCGCGACGCAAAAGGCAGGGACGTTTATCATACCAACGTATTGATGGGGATCGGCACTCATTACGCGTTAATCTGCCTCGACATGATATCGGACCCCGACCGTCGCTTGACCATTCGCAATCGGTTAGAGGAATCCGGTCGAACCGTGATTGATCTGACTCATGACCAAATCGCCGAATTTGCGGGGAATGCAATTGAGTTGAAGGGACGCGATGGATTGGTGCTGGCATTGTCGAGCCGAGCGTTAGGCGCCCTCACCCCTGATCAAATCAAAATAATCCAAGCCAGTGCAACGCCTTTGCCACTGTCCGTCCCAACAATCGAAACTGCTGGTGGGTCAGTACGCTGCATGATTGCAGGCGTCCACCTTGCCCGCCGATAGGAGAGTACGATGCAACCTTCTGACAAGGCACTCGTGCCTTTTGTGTCCGTCGACAACATGATGCGTTTGATCCACCACATTGGCGTCGAACAGATGATCGTTCAGATCGCCGATCAAATCGAATCCGATTTCAAACGGTGGGAAAGCTTTGACAAGACCCCGCGTATCCCGGCGCATTCTCCGCACGGTGTGATTGAACTGATGCCCACCTCGGATGGTGAGGCATATGGGTTCAAATACGTGAACGGTCATCCCAAAAACACCTCCGAGGGTCTGCAAACTGTGACCGCATTCGGATTGCTGGCGGATGTTTACACCGGATATCCCACTCTGCTGACCGAAATGACGATGCTGACGGCGTTGCGCACGGCGGCAACGTCGGCTCTGGTCGGACGCTATCTTGCCCCGAAGAATGCCACAACCATGGCCATGATCGGCAATGGGGCGCAGTCCGAGTTCCAATGCCTCGCTTTCAAGGCAATGTGCGGGATCGACACTGTGCGGCTTTACGATATCGATCCCGGTGCAACAGCGAAATGCGCCGCAAACCTACAAGGCAAGGGCCTGACGGTCGTCCCATGCAAGACGCCGGAAGATGCTATTGAAGGCGCTCAGATCATCACCACCTGCACGGCAGACAAGAAAAACGCCACCATCCTCACCGACAACATGGTCGGTCCCGGCGTCCACATCAACGCCATCGGTGGCGATTGCCCCGGCAAGACAGAATTGCATCGCGACATCTTGCTGCGCTCAGACATTTTCGTCGAATATCCCGAGCAAACCCGGATCGAGGGCGAGATTCAGGCGCTGGATGCTGATCATCCCGTGACCGAGATGTGGCAGGTCATGACCGGTGCTGCCAAAGGGCGCACAGACAACCGCCAAATCACCCTGTTCGACAGCGTTGGCTTCGCGATTGAAGATTTCTCAGCCCTGCGTTATGTCAAGCAGGCGATCGAAGGCACCGCCTTCTTTGAACCTCTGGACATGCTGGCAGACCCGGACGATCCGCGCGACCTGTTCGGAATGCTGATGCGGGCCGGTTAGGCGCACCTAAGGGGGCTCTGCCCCCGTCGCCCGTGCCGGGCGCCTCCCCCGGGATATTTATTGGCCAGATGAAGCAGGGGATCCGTTCTTCATCTGGCTTTAAATATCCCGAAGCGCGAGGCAGAGCCTCGCATCCCACCTAACCCGCAAGCGATGGCAGGTAGAGTACAATACCAGGGAACGCCACAAGCATTGCTATGGTCAGGGCGTCGGCCACGAAAAACGGCGTCACACCTCTGAAGACATCCTGAACACTCAAGTCCGGACGCACCCCGGCGACGACAAAGCAATTCAATCCAATTGGCGGTGTAATCAGGCAGAATTCGGCCATTTTGACTACCAGAATTCCGAACCAGATCGCGCACATCGGGCCGGACATGCCAAACGCACTGTCTGCGGCACTGACAGATTCACCACCGTTCAGCGCCATAACCGCGGGATAAACAACAGGTAAGGTCAAGAGCAGCATTCCAATCGCATCCATGAACATGCCCAACACGGCGTAGGCAAGAAGAATACAGATCAGGATCAACATGGGCGACATCTCGAGCCCGGTTATCCAGTCAGAAAAGGCGCCGGGAAGGTCTGCAAATCCTAGAAACCGCACATAGATCAGAACGCCCCAGATGATCGAAAAGATCATCGCGGTAAGCTTGGCCGTTTCCAGCAGCGCGGATTTGAATTCACTCCACCGCATCCCGTGGAACAGGGCGAAGCAGAAGACGATGAAGGCGCCGATTGCACCGCCTTCCGTCGGTGTGCCCCACGCTTTTTCACCAAACGGGTTATAGACAAAGCAGATGATGATCAGGATGACGGCGACAATAGGAATGGCTCCGGGAAGGGCCGAAAAGCGCTGTTTCCATGTAAAGCCTGTGACCGGAGGACCGACGGACTTAAAGATCACAGCGATCCCGACAATCAGCACGGCATAGATGATCGCTGAAAAAGCACCCGGAATGAACCCCGCCAGAAGTAGCTTCCCGACATCCTGCTCGACGATGATCGCGTAGATCACCAGTATGGCCGATGGTGGGATCAACGAGGCCAGCGTTCCTCCGGCGGCCACCACACCAGCAGCAAAGCGTTTGTTGTAGCCGACCTTTAGCATTTCCGGGATCGCGATGCGGGCAAAGACGGCAGAGGTGGCGACCGAGGCACCCGAAACCGCGGCGAAACCGGCGGTGGCAAAAACAGTTGAAACCGCCAACCCTCCAGGAACCCAGGCGACCCAGCGTTTGGCAGCTTCAAACAACGCCCGCGTGAGCCCTGCGTAATAGGCCAGATACCCGATCAGGATAAAGGTCGGGATCAGGCTGAGGGTGTGAGAGGCAACTTTGGAATGCGGCACTTGCCCGGCGGTTTTGACCGCAACTGTCAGCGCCTTTCCAAACCGCGCAGGATCATACCCAAACTTGGCCCAAAAAATCCAAACCAGCCCGATAAGCCCGGCCAAGCCCGCAGCGAACGCCACGCGCATGCCGACCACGACAAAGACCAGAAGCCCGCCCGTGACCCAGAGGCCAATTTCAATCGTGTCCATAAATCAGTCCTGCCCTTCGAACTGTTCGGCCTCAGCCGCTGCTTGTGCTGCCGCGTCCTGTATCAACGGAACGGCCACCGGAGCTTCCAGTCCCAGCCATAATGCGCGGCCATAACCCCAAGCCTGCAAAGCAAGCCGCAGGCACAGTACGGAAAACGCGATGGGGGCCAGTAGTTTCGCGGGCCACAATGGAATTCCGATATCAATGGAACTGTCGCGGCTCCACAATGGTGCGCCCAAGTCAAAGGAGCGGTCGAAGTGAGACCAACTGCCCCAAACCAGTGCAAGCATCAGAAGCAGGATCAAAACCACCGAGACCAGTTCGAACAGCCACAACCCCCTGCCGTGAAGGCGCGATAGAACGATGTCCATGCGGATGTGGCCGCCATCGCGCTGAACATATGAAATGCCCAGAAATGCGATCAGTGGCATCGCCTGTTCGATCCAGTCAACATATCCTGGCAATGGGGCATTCAGGGCATTGCGCCCACTGACCGAAATAACGGCCAGCACCATCAAGCCAAATACTGCGAAACCGCTGATGAGCGCCAGAAAACGCTCCAGTTTCAACAACTTCTGATCCAGCTGGCTCAGACGGCTTCCGTCCACCAGCACTGTGGCCTGTCCTGCCATTCCGGTGTTCCCCAATATTTGTGTACCGGGTGCCCGTTGGGCACCCGGGTTTAGGATCAGTTGCCGCCGCGCTGTTGGGTCAGCGTCGCCTGAACGAGATCATAAAGATCCTGCGCTGGCAGTCCCTGTTCCGTCATTTCCGCGATCCACTTTTCACGGATCGGGTCGGCTGCCTTGGTGCGGAATTCTGCGATCACGGCATCATCGATCATGACTTTCTGGACACCCTTTTCTTGCAGAACACTGTCCCATTGCTCGAGCAATCCGTCGTAATTTGTCAGGTAATGGTCAATCGCCTCATCAATCGAGTTGTCCAGCGCTTCGCGATGCGCGGCTGGCAGGGCCTCATAGGCGTCAATGTTGACCACAACTGGGCAGTTTACCGTTCCTGGGTTCAGGTTTGCCGTCCACCAGTCGGCTTCGTTGATCGTCCCGAAAGACAGATGTGCGTGCTGGGCAAAGGCTACAGTGTCGACGACACCTGATTCCATGGCGTTGAACGCTTCGGTTGCGGGGACCGATGTCGGAACACCTCCGACCGCCTCAAAGGCTTGCCCCAAACCGCCAGTTGCACGGACCCGCATTCCGTCAAAATCGGCCAGTTCATCGCGTGGCTCGCCGGTACCGACCAAGTTATACTGCGGCATCGGCGAGGTCATGATGATGCGGGCGTTCCATTGGGCCATCTCATCTTTGACTGCGGGATGGTCATATACCGCATGGCTTATCGCCACCTCCTCCTGCAGGTTGTTCACGCCAAGGAAGGGCAGCTCCAGAACAGTAATCGCGCGGTTTTTGTCGCGGTGGTAACCTGCGCAGAACTGAGCCATCTCGAAGGCGCCGATTTCAATACCGTCCAAGTTCTCGCGCGGCTTGGATAGTCCGCCATAGCTGACATTGATGGTGAATTCACCGCCGGTTTTTTCGCTGACAAGCTCG
>NZ_JBXWQZ010000099.1:0-8966 GCF_059612645.1 Ruegeria sp. YKSF131
GATCGTGAATGCAGATGAGCAGGGACAAGTCCGCATACCATCGTCGCTGAAGGGCGCCTTGATGGCGCGGCTTGATGCAGTTTCGCCCGAGGCCAAACAGGTCGCGTTGACGGGGTCAGTCATTGGGCGGGAATTTGAACCAGATTTGTTAAGTGCCGCGATGGGGCTGGAACGCGCAGATATCAATCTTCGCCTCGAAGAACTGTCGCGAACGGGACTGATCTTTGAAAGCGGAAACAACCGCGGGCATTTCGTGTTCCGCCATGCCCTTATCCGCGATACGGCATATCAATCCATGTTAAGCTCTACCCGCAGGCAGCAACATTCAGACGTTGCCCGCGCACTGATCGCGATGCGATCTGCTGAAATCGAACGCCGGCCCGAGCTGGTGGCCCGCCATCTGTCAGAAGCAGAAGAATGGCGCGCCGCATTCGACAAATGGGAAGCTGCGGCTGAAATGGCGTTGGCCCGGTCAGCCAGCCAGGAAGCGATGACTAATGCGCAGGAGACGCTCAAAGCGGCTAAGCAGCTGAACTCGGAAACCTGCCCGGAAATGGTCAGGGGCATGATCCTGGTTGGCCGCAGCCATGACAGCCAGGGTCAGTTGTCCGAGGCGATAGCGGTTCTGAAAAGTGCATCTACCGCTGCCCAGAAACTCCACGATGTGGAGCTGGCAGCCGATGCAGCCAATCATTTTGCTGACTCGTGCATGATGACGAGCAAGCGACATCACGAAGCGATTGACCTTTGTGAAAAGGCGCTAAAAGACCTGTCTGACAATGACGAAGTCAGGCGGTGCCGGTTGATGAGCCAACTTGCGCGGGCGTATATGTTTGTCGGCCAGTTTTCCGTAGGCACCCGCTTTGGTCAGCAATCCATGGAACTGGCGGCGAAGCTTGGGGATCATAAATCCCAGTTTTCGGTAATGATGATGCATTTTGGGGCGCCATTCGTTGCGCGCAACGGGCAAGAGGCACGACATTGGCGTGAAAACCTGGACGCCATGCATCAGGTAGCGGAACACCTTGGCAGTATTGATCAGGGCCGCGACCGGACGCTCAGCCTGTTTGTCGGCGCTGAAATGGCCGACCGCGACCTGTTGGACAACTCACTCGAATTGCTGACGGCGATTTCCGAAAAGGACAATCATCTGCAACTCTATTGGGTTCAAAAACACGCACGCGCCATGGTTGCAATCATGGACGGCGACTTTGTTCAGGCTGAAAAGCACGCCACCGAAGCGGTCAAGATCGGTCGAAAAACGCACGGCGAACATGTCGAGGGCGTTTTCGGCGTTCAGATGTTTACCATCCGCCGCGAGCAGAACCGCCTGCACGAGGTCGCGCCTGTGATTAAGAAACTGATGACCGACAGTCCCGAAGACATCTCGTGGAAGCCTGGTTTTGGCCTTATCGCAGCCGAACTGGGATACACGGAACCGGCTGAAAGAATACTGAATGAAATGGCGGAAAACGGCTTCGACCTACCGCCAGATGCCATGTATTCAACAACTCTGTCCTATCTTGCTGACATCTGCGTGGCTGTCGGGCATCCGGGTCATGCCCAGACGCTTTACAGTATGCTGCAACCTTACGAAGACCTGACGATCACCGCAGGGGCAACCACAGTTTGCACAGGTGCCGCAGCCAGACGCTTGGGGAGACTGGCAACGGTGCTGAAAGACTGGGAAATTGCCGGGAAGATGTTCCGGAAAGCCATCGAGATTGACACGCGGATGAATTGCCCACCTTGGATTGCGCATTCCAAGGCAGCGTATGCATCAGCACTCAGACAACAGGGCCGCCCCAGCGATTTGGAACTGGCGTTTCAACTGGAAGGGGAAGCGTTGGCAATATCACAGAAATTGAGTATGGTTTCCCTTAAGTCAAAGCTCGAAGGGGTAGCCAGTTAAGGTCCGGAAAATGCTTGGGGGGCATAATGCCACGATACATCATTGAACGAAATTTTGCGGAACAGCTGAATATCAGCGACAACGACAAAATCCACATCAAAGAAATCAATGACGAAGTCGGCATTGAATGGATCTTTTCCTTCCTCAGCGCAGATAAGCGCAAAACATACTGCCTTTACGAAGCCCCGGATGAAGAAAGCCTGCGAAAAGCGGCCGAGCGTCTAAACATTCCTGCCGATGTCATCACGCCGGTAGATCGGATCGATCCGGGAATATTTGCCTGACGACCAGCTTTCCCCCACAACCAAGTATCCCCTTCTCAGGGCAATAACAAATTCACGAGGCAGCCGTGCGCGAAACCTTTCCTGAAACAAGGGAGGCCTAAGCATGTTTGACCTGAAAGCACTCGACGGACGTATCGCGACTGTGGATCAAGGCGATTTGGACGCGCTAGATGCCTCACTGCGCGGCGGGGTCTACCTGCCGGGAACCCCGGAATATGAAGAAGCCAGGATTACCTGGAACAGCATGTTCGAGCGTTACCCCGCCTTCGTGATCCGTGCGATGGGGGCAAGCGATGTCCAGAAGGCAATAAACTTCGTCCGACAAGCAGGCTTCATGATGACCGTTCGATCAGGTGGACACCAGATTGCAGGGCACGCCGTCGCGGACAAGGCCGTCATGCTGGATCTGTCCCAGATGCGTTCGGTTCACGTGGACCCTGCCGGCAAAACTGTCCGGGTTGCACCGGGTGCGTTGCTTGGCGACGTTGATCGCGAAACACAGGCCCATGGTCTTGTTGTCCCCACAGGCATCAACTCGACAACCGGCATCGCAGGGCTGACCTTGGGTGGCGGTTTTGGCTGGACGACGCGGAAATTCGGCATGACGATCGACAACCTTCTGTCGGCAGAAGTCGTGACGGCGGATGGCGCGATCGTCACCGCCTCGTCCACGAGCCACCCGGAACTTTTCTGGGCCATTCGTGGTGGTGGCGGAAACTTCGGTGTCGTCACCTCATTCGAATTCCAGTTGTATGATCTTGGGCCCGATATCCTGTCCGGCCTGATCGTGCACCCGATCGAAAAGGCACCAGAGCTGCTTTCCGCGTTTGTGGCCATTGCAGACACCTCCCCCGATGAGCTCACCGTCTGGAGCGTGATGCGAAAAGCGCCGCCACTCCCGTTCCTGCCGGAAGAGTGGCACGGGCGCGAGGTGCTGATTTTCGCGGCGTGCTATAGCGGCCCGATGGATGAGGGTGAAAAAGCGATGTCGGCCTTGCGCGCGCTGGGTGAGCCGATTGTGGATGTCATTTCACCGCACAGGTTCGTGGACTGGCAGGCGGCGTTTGATCCCCTGTTGTCGCCGGGCGTCCGCAACTATTGGAAAAGTCATGACTTCAACACGTTGCCCCCGGCCGCCATCACGGACCTGCTGGACGCGATTTCCACCCTTCCTGACCCAGCATGTGAGGTTTTCATTGCTCATGTCGGTGGCGCGATGGCCCGCGTTGAACCCGCTTCTACCGCCTACCCGCAAAGATCTGCGCATTTCATCATGAATGTCCACACACGATGGGAGGACCCTGACAAGGATGACACCTGCATCGGGTGGGCACGCCAGCTGTACGAACAGATGAAACCATACTCAACAGGCAGTGCCTATGTGAACTTCATGCCTGAAGACCAGGCAGACCACGTGACCGGCGCTTATGGTGTGAACGGCGAAAAACTTTCCAAGATCAAAGGAAAGTACGATCCCACCAATTTGTTCAGGATGAACCACAATATCCTACCAACGTAAGACAACCAGAGTGGCAATTCCCGAACTGCATTGATGTTGGGACCGCTGTCTTAGCACCACTCAATTTTCTCGCTGTTCGGCTATCGCGCCAAGCGGTTCCTCTCACCTATGGCCGCGCTGGCACTCATGCCCTCTTGTCGTGCAGCTACCCTAGATGCTGTATCATTAGAGCGTTGAATTTACGGATCGCGAACGAAACCAACTTCCCTGATCCCGTTTCAAACACCTGTTTTACGCTTAAGCCTGCAATCTCGGTCGCTAGGAGCAATTCATCGAATAACCGCTTCGCTAATCGCAGAGCAAGTTTCCTTCGGCTTCTTGCTAGAACTATCCGATGGGCCCATTGCGGCGTCCGGTTCCCAAAACCTTCACCTCCAGCCAGTGGAACACCAAGGCAATTACGCCCGCTACGAGAATGTAGAATACGGCCAACAGGATAAGCGGTTCGTAGACGATAAACGTATCGGCGCGCACACGGGACGACACGGCATAGATATCAACCACGGTTATTGTGGCGACCAGCGGTGTTGCCTTTAATTGCAGGATGGTTTCACCGCCCAAAGTCGGCAGAACATTGCGGATTGCCTGTGGTAACCAGATACGGCGAAACATCGTCAGCCTTGGCATACCAAACGCCTTGGCCGCCTCCAGCTGTCCTTTGGCAACGCCCTTGAAGGCTCCGCGCATGACCTCACCTTCGTAACCCGCATAAGAAAGTGTCAACGCCAGCACCGCATAGGGCCAAGCCTGACGCAGGTACGGCCAAAGATCAGACGATCGTATCCATGGAAACTGCGGAAACAGAGAGCCGAGGCCATAATACAGCAGCCAAAGCTGCAAAAGCAGCGGCGTGCCGCGAATGATTGTGCAAAACGCCTTTGCAGGTGCCGCAAGGTACCATGGCCCAACGGCCTGCGCTAACCCAAGGGGTACAGCCAGTAAAAAACCAAGAACGATCGTGACAACCAGCAGCCAGAGCGTGGTCCAGATTCCCTGCAATGCAAGCGGCGCATAATTGGGTATCCAGTCCCACCGCAATGTCATCGCGCACCAAACCACGATCCCGGCAAAGATCAGCATCATCACGATACGATGAGGTTGCATCAGAGATCTGAGGTCGATCATCTGCTGCCTCCGTTCAGAGCGGGTTGGCCGCGACGGGCCCATTTCTCAATCCGCGCAAAGATCCCACCCGAAAACAGCGTAACCATCAGATAAAGGAAGCCCGCCGCCAAGAAAAAGGTGAAGTAGGCCCGCGTGCTGCTGGCCGCCTGGCGCGTTTCCAACGTCAGCTCGTTAAAACCGACTACAGCCAGCAATGCTGTGTCTTTGGTTGCAATCAGCCACAGGTTGGCCAGACCAGGTACGGCGAAGCTCATCATGGCGGGGATCGTGACGCGCCGCATGGTCATGAATGCCGGCATTCCGTAGGATTTCGCCGCTTCGATCTGACCGGGCGGAACCGCCTGAATGGCACCGCGCAGAATCTCGGTCGCATACGCGCCCTGAACGACGCCCAGCACCCAAATGCCTGCGGCAACTCCGTTGATCTCAACCCGGCCACCACCCATGGCAGCAGATATTTTGTTGATAATATCGGATCCTACGTAATACAGGATCAGGATCAGGACCAGTTCCGGCACGGCCCGGATCACGGTCGTGTAAATGGCAAGAAGGTCGCGCGTGACCTTTCCGCCGTAAAGTTTGCCATACGCTCCGAACAATCCGATCACGAGGCCCAGTGCATATGCGCCAAAAGCGATCTGCAAGGAGTGGGACAATCCGCGTAGCAGATTAGCCCCCCACCCCGGTGGCGAGAGCGACAGAAGCTCTGCGCTCTGCGCCAAACCTAGTGATTCCAGAAATCCGGTCACGGCAACGGCTTAGTAGATGCTGGTCGAGAAATAGTTCGACGTGATCTTCTCGTGCGTGCCATCGGCAAGAATTGCCGCGATGCCCTTGTTCAACGCCGCAAGCAGGTCATCCTGCCCTTTACGGACGCCCGCACCGACACCACGCCCCAAAATGGCTGGATCGTCCTTCACGGCACCTTTGATTTCGCAGCAAGCACCGGCATCCGAATTCACAAAATCGGCCATCGCAATGCTGTCAGCTTGGGTGGCATCGATCCGACCGGCAAACAGGTCCTGATTGGCCTCATCCTGAGTTTGATAGACGCGCAGTTCGGAATCCTTGAAGTATTCCTGCGCATAGGCTTGGTGGATCGTCGAAGCCTGAATGCCAATGACTTTACCCGCCAGCGATTCCGGGGTTGCTTCGATATCCATCGATTTATCGGCAACGATAACCGCAGGTGTGTTATAGTAAGGATCGCTGAAATCAATGGTTTTCAACCGTTCCTCGGTGATCGACATCGAGGCCATGATGGCGTCGATCTGCTGTCCGGTCAGCGAGGGGATAATACCGTCCCAGGCCACCGGTGTGATAACACAGTCAAGTTCCGCGGCAGCGCAAACTGCATTGATGACATCGATCTCCCAACCAACCCAGTTGCCTGAGCTGTCCAGCGACGCGAAGGGCGGATAAGGCTCGGCCGCGATGCCGATCTTGACCTCTTCTGCACTGGCAACACCAGCCGAAAGGACAGCGGCGGCAAGACCGGACGCGAGCAGTTTTTTGACGTTCATTTTGTTACTCCCTTTGGTTCATTATGTTGTTTTTCTGGATCAGGAGACCGAGCTGAGAAACTGCTTCAATCGCTCTGATTTTGGATTTCCGAAGACCTCTGCAGGTGGGCCTTGCTCTTCAATGCGGCCCTCGAAAAGATAGACGACGTGGTTCGCGACTTCGCGCGCAAATTTCATTTCGTGGGTCACAAGCAGCATTGTGCGCCCTTCCGCTGCAAGATCCCGGATTACGGTCAGAACTTCGCCTACAAGCTCTGGATCAAGCGCCGAAGTTGGCTCATCGAAAAGCATTACGGAAGGATCCACCGCAAGCGCGCGTGCGATGGCAGCGCGCTGTTGCTGACCGCCTGACAGATAGGCCGGATAGGTGTCGGCCTTGTCGCCGAGGCCCACCCTCTTGAGCAGTTCATGCGCCCGAGCGATAGCTTCGGCCTTTGGTACCTTAAGGACATGTACCGGCACCTCGATCACGTTTTCCAGAAGCGTACGGTGTGTCCACAGATTGAACTGCTGGAAAACCATCGCCAGCCGTGTACGGATACGTTCGATCTGGCGGCGGTTCGAGGGGCTGCCGTCGGCATGCATTTCAACCAGCTCACCGCCGATCGTGATCTTTCCCGAGCTTGGTGTTTCCAGAAAGTTGATACAGCGCAGCATCGTGGATTTGCCCGAGCCTGAGCCCCCGATGATGGCAACGACATCGCCCTTGTTCGCTGTCAGCGAGACACCTTTCAAAACCTCCAGCGTGCCGAAAGACTTGTGCAGGTCCTCAACCCTTATCGCCTCTTCAGACGTGGTTGCTTCGCGTGCGGGTGTTGCTGCTTTGGCTGTGTCCATATCCAAGAATCTTCTGATTTCAGCTTGCAGTAAGCCTCGAATCTCGCAATTATGCAAGTGTATAATAATTCCGTACCATGGATGGCCCGGACGTGCAGGACGACAGCCGTAAATTTACACGTGAATCTGCCGAGTTTCGGCGCGAGGCGCTGATCCTGGCGACTTTGAACCTGATTGCCGAGATGGGCGTTCGGGGTGCCACTGTGCGTCAGATCGCGGCCCGCGCGAACGTGACCCAAGGGCTGATCCGGCACTATTTCTCATCCAAGGAGGAACTGGTTCAGGCTGCGTACGAACATCACATGAATACGCTGACCGATCAGACAGCTGCGTCGTCAGGGAAAGGCAGCGCAGTATCTCAGTTGACCAACTTCGTTGATGCGTCGCTGCGACCGCCAATCGTTGATCCAAGCGCTGTGGCCTTGTGGGCCGGCTTCCTGAACAAGGTGCAGCGTGATCCGAAAATGCAACGCATCCACCAGCAAACCTATAACTATTTCCGGGATCAGCTTGAAAAGCTGATCGTCGCCGCATTGCAAGAAACCGGACGTCCAGTCACCACGCCGCAAGCCGTGCAACTGGCCATTGCCTGCAACGCGGTTATCGATGGTCTTTGGCTGGAAGGCGGTGCGCTTCCAGATGAATTTTCCGAAGGTCAATTGGCGCAGATCGGATTGGATTCCGTCAGTGCTATCGTCGGTATCCCATTGATCAAAGAAGTGGAACAACCATGAAGACCACATCGGTGACAGAACGGTTGGCGGGCTTGGGTGGCGCCAAATGGGGCGTACATCTGAAAGCGCGCGACCTTATCAAGGCCGGAGCGGACATCGTCGAAATGACGATAGGTGAACCGGACGTGCCGGTGCCGGACGCGCTGGTCGAAGCCACCGTAACCTCACTGCGGGCCCAGCGAACGGGCTACTCCAATGGCCGTGGCGAAGCTGGCTTGCTTGACGCGCTTTCCGCCCGTTACTCGGCTTCCCGCGGACGCGTTTTCGGGCCCGAGAATTTTCTGTGCTTTCCCGGAACGCAGACCGCACTGTTCGCTGCCATGGCCGGCGTTGCCGAGGCCGGTGACGAAGTTCTGGTCGGTGATCCGATGTATGCAACCTACGAAGGGGTCGTGCGTGCTTCCGGGGCGGAAATGGTGCCCGTACCGCTGCGCCCGGAACACGGGTTTCGCATGCAGGCCAAAGATATCGCCGCACGCGTAACACCGCGCAGCCGCGCCATTCTTCTGACAACGCCACACAACCCAACGGGCGCGATCCTGACCGCCGAGGAGCTAACCGAGATCGGACAGCTCGCGATTGCGCATGATTTGTGGATTATCTCGGACGAGGTCTATGAAGAACTGATCTTTGACGGGGCCAGATTTGTGTCGCCACTGGCAGACCCGGAACTGGCGGATCGTGTCATAGGCGTATCATCCATCTCGAAATCACATGCCGCGCCGGGGTTCCGCAGTGGCTGGTGTGTCGGGCCAGCCGCGTTTTGCGAAGCGCTACTGCCCTATTCCGAGACCATGCTTTTCGGCAATCAGCCCTTTATCGCCGATATGACTGAAAAGGCGATCCGCGACGGGTCCGAGGTTGCCTCCGGCATGGCCGCCCGTTTTTCAGCGCGCGCCACGCTTTTGGCTGATCGCCTCGAAGCAGAAACGGATCTGACCGTTCACCGGCCTCAGGCGGGAATGTTCGCCATGATCAACGTCTCCGCCACCGGGCTGGACGGCGAAGCCTATGCCTGGGACTTGTTGCAGA
>NZ_JBXWQZ010000100.1:0-8691 GCF_059612645.1 Ruegeria sp. YKSF131
CGCTTCCTGCCTCGGTCCCATCATCGCCAATCCTCCCGCCCACTGGAAGAATTGAATCAGCAGTTCATGCATCGATCAAGGAAGAGTTTTTCAACAAAATAAGCCCAAAGCAGTCTGCGAGCATTTGGGCGCTTTGCGCGGAAATCAAACTTTCCGTTGCGGGATTTCCTTGAGATTCATCACAAGACGTTCTGCCGACAACTGTTTCACCGATAGATTTCCACACTACTTTTGGTTAGCGTCAGCTTTGAATAGGAGCGGAAATGGCGCGACGGCTAGCAGCAATATTAGTAGCAGACGTGGTCGGATATTCGCGTTTAATGAGCGAGGACGAAGCCGGCACTCTGGCAGCTTTGCGGGCGCATTGGACTGAAACTTTCGATCCTGTCGTCGCCGATAGGCGAGGACGCATAGTAAAAAAGATGGGCGACGGTGCGCTCGTCGAGTTTTCCAGTGTGGTAGATGCCGTCGACGCAGCTGTTAAGATACAACAGCGGAACACTGAGGCAAACGGCAAGATACGGCTTCGGATTGGGGTCAACCTTGGAGATGTCATTGCGGATCGCGAAGACATTTTTGGCGATGGCGTGAACGTAGCGGCCCGATTGGAAGCCTTGGCCGAGCCTGATGGAGTATGTGTTTCCTCACTGGTGAACGAGAGTGTAGGAAATAGAGTCGAAGCAAATTTTGTTGATGCAGGTGAACACGTTGTCAAAGGGCTAGAACACCCGATTAAGGTTTTTCGCTGGCCTGCGAAAGGAGCGGTCCCGGCAAAACAAGAAAAGCCATCCATCGCAATTCTGCCTTTCCAAAACATGTCAAGCGATCCAGAGGATGAGTATTTTTCCGAAGGTGTCGCGGATGACATAGCTACCGACTTATCCAAGATTTCGGGACTTGTTGTCATTGCACGCAACGCAACTCGGGAATACAAAAAACGCTCTCAATCTGTTGGCCAAGCCGCGCGTGAGCTTGGTGTTCGCTACGTTCTGGAAGGTACCGTGCGGCGGGGCAGCGGAAGAGTACGCTTGAATGCCAGTCTGACAGACACAGAAAGCTCGACCCAACTTTGGGCTGAACGTTTTGACGGAGATTTGGCAGAAGTTTTCGACTTTCAAGACCGTATTACCGAGAGCATTGTTGCCACATTGACCGTTACGCTTACCCGAGCGGAACAAGAGCGTGCATTTCGAAAAGAAGTCAAAAACTTGAAGGCATATGACTATGTCTTGCAAGGCAACGCTTTCCACGCTCGCACCACTAAAATAGACAACGCCAAAGCAATTGACCTCTATTCCCAGGCCGTTGCGTTGGACCCCGATTACGCGCCAGCACACGCGGGGCTCGCTTGGGCCTTAGTGCATGATGCCAATCAACGGTGGAGTTCTGAACCTAAGGCTTCACTTGATCTGGCTTTAAAGCACGCCAAACAAGCCGTGCGGTTAGATCCTGGCCTCGGAAAAGCGCATATGGTTCTCGGAGACGTGTACTGTTGGACAAAAAGGCACTCACTTGCGGTTGCAGAGGGACGAAAAGCCGTAGAGTTGGAACCCAGTAACGCCGATGCACATTTCGCGTTGGGTTACTATCTCATCACTTCCGGCGCCAGCGAAGACGCGGTTAATGAAGCGCAGCTCGCTTTGCGGTACAATCCAGTATTCGCCATGGGCTTCTACTACGAAGTGTTGGGTACAGCACTCTATCTTACTAAGAGCTACGATGCCGCTATTACAGCACTTGAAGAGGGGCTGGGAAAGTACCCGGACCATGACGGTTTGCACCAAATACTAGCAGCTACCTACGCGCAGCTGGATGATCTGAACGCCGCCCAAATGCATTCCGGAGAATATTTGAAGCTGCGACCGGAAGAGTCGCTGACGAAAATTTATGAAAGGATTCCCTATAAAAATAACAGTGATCTGGAGCACCTCATCGACGGTTTGCGTCTAGCTGGCGTTCCGGAATAACCTACGATTGTATCCAGCTAGTGCGCGACCGGTTTGTCCGCGACATGTAAATTCGGGTTTCAGATCTCGCTGCAGCACGCTTGAATGGCTGGTTTTCACTCCGCGCAGCGGCGCCGAACAAGATGCAGTCGCGGCGATTTTGCTGCTGCGAGCGCGCGCAGCGAGAAAATCCCAAGGTACAAGTTGGGCTCAAAGCGGACTTGCGGCGCTGCGGCGGTTCGCTATCCAACCCCGACCCAAAAGCGGTCATTATGAGATTTGAGACGATTTTGCCGTTGCATTAGCTTAGCCCCCTAGGCCGCCATTCGGAATTCCGAAGCTGTCGCTGGGACTATCATGGCTGACCGACTGCTCCGAGCCCGAAGCGGCCGGTCATACAGCATGATTTTTTCCAATCTAGTAGGCCATGCGCGAACGACTAACGCGCTGAAAGCAGAGCCGCCGTTTTTTCCTGAGCACGTTCTATATGCCGTCTCATTTCGTGCTCGGCACCTTCCACTTCGCCGCGCATCAACGCGGTAATGATCCTGTCATGTTCCTCCCAAGAGGTTTTCGACGCGACACCTCGGCGGAGCACAACACCCATCGACCGGCGGATGTGATTCCAGTTTGTTCTCATGGTGTCACGGATGGCTGGATTGCCAGCCCAGCCATAAATCATCTCATGGAACTCGTAGTCCAAGTTAATCTGCAAACTGACATCGTTCGAAGCGACGGCGGCCCAGCCACGCTTGAGCATATCCTGCGCTTGCTTGGCTGCATCGGACGGCTTGCGTTGATGGGCAAGGCGGATGGCAAAAGGTTCAATGGCAGTTCGGAGTTCGAAGATGGACAGGAATTGGTCGGCGCTGATCTGCGAGACAATGACGCCGCGACGACCCGTGTCCTCGACGAATCCGTTTGCCTTCAAAACTGAAATTGCGCTGTTGACGGGTTGCCGTGAAACCTTGAGGCGCGCTGCGATCTCGTCCTGATGAAGCCTTTGCCCGGGCTCGAATTCACCGGAACAAATAGCGTTGAGCAAAATGTCATGTGTCTGCTCTGTCAGAGTTTTCGCCGGCTTGATTGCATCCATGAACATACTCCAAATACGGCACGTAAATCACAAGCCTCCATACAATTCTAGACATGTTTCTGCACTTCGTATACGAAATACGAAAAATTTGTGGCTATGGAGGGAGGTCAGCCATGTGTGAAGTCTTCGCAGGACAAGACCCGGAAAGATATGGCAGCACCACGCGCCGTCTACGCCTGAACGGGCAAAGCACTTCGATTCGGTTGGAGAACGCATTCTGGGCAACCTTGGACGACATCGCGGCGCGCGACGGTGTGACAACCCCTGTTTTCATCTCCACACTGCACTCCGAGGTCTTGGAGCGCCGGGGAGAGCCTTCGAATTTCACATCGCTGTTGCGCTGCGCCTGTCTGAAGTTCATTGAAATCTCCCGTTCAGAGCCGGCCACCGCAATAGCAGCCGAATAAGACACATCCTGCACCCCCAAAAAAACCTCGCGGGTAGTAATCACATACTACCCGGCCCTACCGGTCCCTTCGCTATCCTGCAACTCGACGCTGAAGATTGCAGGAGGGCACCTTGGCCAGGCAGATACATTCAATGATCCGCGTCCTCGATGAGGATCGCTCCGTTCAATTCTACGACACGGCCTTTGGCTTGAAAGTCGCTGACAGGCTCGATTTTCCGACCTTCACACTGATCTATCTCAGCAACCCTGAAACCGAATTCGAGCTTGAGCTGACCGTAAACAAGGATCAGACCGAGCCCTACGATCTGGGCAATGGCTATGGCCATCTTGCCGTATCGGTCGACGACCTCGACGCCGAACACGCCCGCTTCGAAGCCGAAGGCCTGGCCCCTCGCAAACTCGTAGACTTCGCACCCGCCGGCGAGACCGTCGCGCGGTTCTTTTTCGTGGCCGATCCTGACGGATACCAAATCGAGGTGCTTCAGCGCGGTGGTCGGTTCAAGTGACATCAAAGGGAGGAACAAAGATGTCTGATACTGTCAGCCCTAAGGGGCTCACACGACGCCAGCTCTTGTCGCGGGCGACCGCGGCTGGCGCATCCTTCGTGGTCGGCGCCGGCTTTCTGGCCGCCGCGAACGGCGCATGGGCGATGCAAACCACGGCTCTGAAGCCCGAAACGATGGCAACGCTGGTGCAGATGGCCCGGGATATCTATCCGCACGATCAGGTCGCTGACGAGTATTACGTTCTGGCCGTGAAAGGCTATGACGCACCGGAGGCCGCAGAGGCGGTGGAGGCCGGTGTGGCTGCGCTGAATGCAGCCGCACAGGGTAAGGGGCATGCCAGTTACCTCGACGCCGGCTGGGAGCGCGACCGGGTCGACATCCTGCGCGGCATGGAGGACAGCGCGTTCTTTCAACAGGTGCGCGGCGGGCTGGTCACCGGCCTTTATAACCAAAAAGCGGTCTGGCCGATCTTTGGCTACGAGGGCGCGTCCTTCGAGTATGGCGGCTACATCGACCGCGGTTTCAACGACATCAATTGGCTTTGAGCCATAGGGGAGGACAGACTTATGGCTGCACCATTTGATCTGAACGACGACAATGTGGTCGTCATCATCGGCACCGGCGCAGGCGGCGGTGTTCTTGCAAACGAACTCGCGCAGAAGGGCGTGAGCGTGGTTTCGCTGGAGGCGGGCGGGCGGCACTACCCGGAGGACTTCATCAACGACGAATGGGAGAGCTTTGGCCAATTGGCGTGGCTGGACCCCCGGACAACGTCCGGTGACTGGCGTGTTGCGAAAGACTTTTCCGGCCTGCCAGCATGGATTGTTAAATCCGTGGGCGGGACCACCCAGCACTGGGCCGGGGCCTCGCTGCGCTTTCAGGACCATGAATGGAAGGCTGCGACGACCTACGGCAACGTGCAGGGCGCGAGCCTTCTCGACTGGCCAATCGACCCTGCCGAAATGGACCCGTGGTACACCAAGGCTGAAGACAAACTCGGCGTGACCCGCACCGGCGACCGTCCCGGCCTGCCGGGCAACAACAACTACAAAGTGTTCGAGAAAGGCGCCAAGGCGCTCGGTTACCAGAATGTGCATACCGGCCGCATGGCGATTAATTCGGACGACAAACGTGATCGTCTGATGTGTCAGCAAACCGGCTTTTGTTTCCAGGGCTGCAAATGGGGCGCGAAATGGTCGGCAGGCTATGTCGACATTCCCGAAGGCGAGGCCACCGGCAATCTCGAAGTCCGTTCCGAATGCCATGTTGCGCGCGTCCTGCACAACGAGGCGGGCAAGGTCACGGGCGTCGAGTATTTCGACAAGGATGGCAATCTGCACATGCAGAAGGCGCGCATCGTCTGCGTGGCGGGCAACTCCTTTGAAAGCCCGCGCTTGCTGCTCAACTCGGCCTCGTCGATGTTCCCGGACGGGCTTGCCAACAGTTCGGGTCAGGTCGGGCGCAACTACATGCGTCACATGACCGGTTCCGTCTATGGCGTCTTCGATAAGCCTGTGAAGATGTGGCGTGGCACCACGATGGCAGGCATCATTCAGGACGAGGCGCGGCACGATCCGTCCCGCGGCTTCGTGGGCGGTTACGAGCTTGAAACGCTCAGCCTCGGTCTTCCCTTCATGGCTGCCTTCCTCGATCCGGGTGCGTGGGGCCGCGAGTTCACTTCCGCGCTCGACCAGTATGAGAACATGGCCGGGATGTGGATCGTGGGCGAGGACATGCCGCAGGAAACCAACCGCGTCACGCTCAACCATGACGTCAAGGACCAATGGGGCCTGCCTGTCGCCAATGTGCATTTCGACGATCACCCCAATGACATCGCCATGCGCAACCATGCCTATAAGCAAGGTCAGGCGATCTACGAAGCGGTGGGAGCGACCCGGACCTTCCCGACGCCGCCCTATCCGTCGACCCACAACCTCGGCACAAACCGCATGTCGGAAAAGGCCCGGGACGGCGTCGTCAACAAATGGGGCCAGACCCATGATATCTCGAACCTGTTCGTCTCGGATGGCTCGCAGTTCACGACCGGCGCTGCGGAGAACCCGACGCTGACCATCGTGGCGCTGGCGATCCGGCAAGCGGATCACATTGCCCGCGAGATGAGCGCGCAAAATATCTGAGCCAAGGCACGGCGCCTCGGATCGTGGCGCTGTGCACCCTTACCCAACATCCCAACGGAAAGTCACATTGTCATGCTCGACCTTGGCAACCGCATCTCGATTTATCAGCCCGAACAGGACGGGTTGATCTTCCCCGAACTGCCCGAATTCGACGATTTCGAGGACGAGCGCCAGCACCGCAAGGAACGCCTCGTCTCAGCCTGTCGCGCCTTCGCGCAGCAAGGGTTCGATTATGGGTTCGCGGGCCATCTGACAGTGCGCGATCCCGAGCGTCCGGAGCTCTATTGGACCAACCCGATGTGCGTGCATTTCGACAAGGTGAAGATGTCGAACCTGATCCTCGTGGACCATGCGGGCACGGTGATCGAAGGCGATTACGCGGTGAACCGCGCAGGCTTCGTTCTGCACGCCAACGTCCATGAAGAACATCCCGACATCATCGCCATGTGCCATGCACATACCACCTATGGCACCGCCTGGTGTGCCACTGGTCGCCCGATCGATCCAATCACGCAGGATGCCTGTGCTTTCTACGAGGACCATGTGGTGATCGGCGATTCCGCCGGGGCTGTGGCGGTCGAGAACCATGCGGGCTCGGACGTGGCAAAGGCGTTCAAAGGTGTGAAGGCGGCGCTGCACCAGAACCACGGGCTGCTCACCGCCTCGCGGCACTCCATAGAAAGCGCTGCCTTCTGGTTCATCGCCCTCGAGCGCTGCTGCCAGCAGCAACTCGCCATTGCCGCAAGCGGCGTCGAACCGATCCGGGTGTCTGAGAAGGCCGCGCGCTACAGCCGCGAGCATGTGGGCAGCGAATATATCGGCTGGCTGCACTTCCAGACTATCTGGAACCAGTTGGTGGTCGACCAGCCGGACATGTTCGACTAATCCTCTTGGGCCAGAACATGTCCGCTGCAATTGAGGTCAAACCCCATGACACCCGAAGCATTTGAACAGACCTGCAGGAATGAGGGCTATGGCGCACCAAAACAGGTGCGCTTCGAGCCGCTTTCGCGCAGCGCGCCACATGTGCATGATCAAGTGTCTTTCGTCTATGTTCTGGAAGGTGAATTCATCCTCAACACAGCAGATGGCGCGCCGCGTTATCTTGCGGGCGAGACTTGTATTCTGGACAAGAATATCGAACATGCCGAAGAGGCGGGCAAAGACGGTGCGGTGATCATCGTCGCTCGGAAGTAGCTATTCAGTATGCGCTTCAGAGAGTCTGGCAAGCGCCCAGTCCCGCGGCAACATCCCGATTGCAAGTGTATTCGAGCAAGCAGCTATTCCCGCAATGTTCTACCGCGCGAGGATATGCCGGTTATCGTCGACATTTTAGACCATGAAATGAGCGAGTTCGATCCGGGCAACGGCGAGCCGATCCTGATGCCTACCAAGCTGATCGAGATCGCAAATTACCTTGAGTCACTGCAGGATCCCGCACCGACATCTCATCTTCCGTGAAGGAACATTTAGCTGAGCCGATGGGTACATAATCGATTTGGCCGAACAGGTGGTCACAAGTGACTGACAACCGTGGCCCGGCTGACATCTGACCGAAAGCATCTTGCTGGTTGGTCGCCAAATAAACCGGGTCTACTGTGCCATCATGACCGACACTCAACTCTCTGACGCTCTAACGTTTCGCTACCGTGTCTCAGGTATGGACTGCGCAAAGGATGCGGCGCAGATAGAACGCGCGGCACAGGCCGCCGGAATTGCGCCAGACGCGGTGAAGGTATCGGCAGCCACTCACGTCATGACCCTCAATGTACCTGAGGTGCGGCTGCCGGAGATCGAGAAAGCAGTTGCGACGACAGGTTACGAATTTGACCGCATCGAGGGCGACGATGATGCTCAGGCCGGCGCGGCGCATCAAGATCCGTCCTATCGTCGTGCTCTTTGGACCGTCGTCCTTCTGAATGTCGGCTACGGCGTGATGGAGATGGTTGGCGGCTTTCTGGCTGGGTCACAGGCCGTTAAGGCGGACGCGCTCGACTTTATCGGCGACGGCCTCATTACGTTTCTTGGTCTTCTAGCCATCGGTTGGACCGTTGCATGGCGGGCGCGATCGGCTCTGATCCAAGGCATTTTCCTTGGTATCCTCAGCCTCATTGTGCTTGCGACAACGCTATGGAGGATATTCACCCAGACCATGCCCGACGCGACCCTTATGGGCGTATTTGGGATCGTTGCTCTCGTGGTAAACGTGCTCGCTGTATTGCCACTGATGCGGTTCCGCAAAGGAGATGCAAACATGCGTGCCGTTTGGCTGTTTTCACGCAATGACGCTATTGGCAACGCTGCCGTAGTTGTGGCGGCTGGGCTTGTTGCGTGGCTCGGCAGCGCGTGGCCCGATCTGATCGTTGCCTTTGGGATTGCCGGACTATTCATGCATTCGTCTTGGTCGATCATCCGCGATGCGCAAGCCGATTTGAGAGGTCGCCGATAACCTCAAAAGACGAACAATGAATTTGCGTTGGCAGCGGGCAACTTCGTCCTGTGTGGATGGCGTCTGCTTTGCAAGGACAAAATGCTCTGATTGCGCGGCTGGTCAGTACAGTCCTGTGTCCGGCCTTTGATTGCGGCATTTGCTTGA
>NZ_JBXWQZ010000101.1:0-8216 GCF_059612645.1 Ruegeria sp. YKSF131
ACGCGACGCTTGCTTCACCGCAAATCCGCCGCATAATCACATGAACCAGATGAGCCAGACCCTCTCTTAGCTCACGCCGCCATCTGTCCCAAAATCCCTGACGACGGACAAGTGGTTCTTCCGTTTGGGCCATAGATCCAATCGACGGCACAACCAACTATATGCACGGGTTACCTGACTGGGCAGTCTCGATCGGGTATTGCCGGGACGGAGAAATCAAATTTGGGGCTGTCTTCGCTCCGGATGTCGCGATGTTTGGTTCAGCGTGTGCCGGTAAGGGTGCAAGCCTGAACTCTTGCGAAACAGGCGTTTCAAGTTGCGAGCTTGCGAGTGATGCGCTGGTTCTATTGGGACGATCCGCGCGCCACGGCGCCGACGACTATCTCGATCAAGTCCAGAGACTGATCGACCATGGCATGGAATATCGTCGAAACGGATCTGCCGCTTATAGCTTGCTTACCGTTGCCGCTGGACGGGCCGATGCGTTTTTTGAAGCACATCTCAATCCTTGGGACGCCATTGCCGGAATGCTCATTGTGGAGGAGGCAGGTGGCAAGGTCGATTTCCCCCCATATTCCGAATTCATTGAAAGAGGGGGGGCTGTCTTGGCCAGCAATTCTAAACTTCACGACCTGACAAAAGCAGCCATCCACGGGTAAGATGATTTCGGAGCCGCTTGCTATCTATACCTATCATAAGTTTCAAACGGCTTTGTCGCAAACTTTTGGCTATGCGGCCGAAATGACCACGTGACAAGCCCAAGCCTCACCCCTCTCATTCACACACAAATAACTTGGCAATGCCGTTGAAACAATTACCTGTAAGGTCGTCTTCCGCTTCAGAAGCTATCGAAGAAACTCTCCTGCAAAGGGGGTGAGGCAATGTAATCCTTTGAGTTGGGGTTGCATCCCCAAGGATGGCTTTGTTGCACAGATCAGGGTTTGAGCGCGCATCCCCTTTCCCTGGACGGACTTTTACAATTCCATCTCAGGATCAAACCAGATCGATAGCGAACCACGCTGCCTAAGCGCCGTGTTGTACGAAGGCCAGTTCATGGTCTTGTACGTCGTAGCGGACCAACTGCTCATACCTCATAGCTACCCCACTGGATTCAAACAGGGAATCCCTCACGCCAATTGTGCAACAAAGCCTTTCGGAAGTAGAGAAGACCGGGAATGTCAGCTTCACGGCTTTAACCAACCGTTCGTACGCGATTCGGCGAAATAGCGTTTCGAACCCAACCTGTACCCTGGATTTTATTGGTGCATGCGCTTGCAGCTGGAACAACGCTGCAACTGCCGAATATCTTGTGCGGCCAAGCAGCGGAAAACCTGTCATTCATGCAAATCGCCGCGATGCTCGCGGCTGCAACACACAGTTCGCTCAACAAAGCCATCCTTCGCTTCATCTGCAACAGCTATCGCCTAGCTGAATTGGTGGACACGGGACCGTGGCATATGAACAGTAAACACAACAGTCGCCTTCCAATGGCTTCAAAACTGTTTTGCACGATTTGCATTCATAGAACCACTGGCAAGCATCCGTTGGCATTTCCTCGGTTTCGCTGTGGCCGCAGTTCGGGCAAGTCAGGGTGCTTTCCAGGACTACAGTTTGTTTTGTCATAGTCTCACATCTTCATGATCAGGTAATCGTTAATCCGTGCCTCGTTAAACACAACGACCCAAGCCACGCCGGTGATCAGAGTCGTTCCTGCAAGCCGCCATTTCAACGTCGGCAAGGAACCGCGCTGATAAGATACCAGCCACGATATCGCGACGAGCGCCGTTGAAATCGTCAGCACATAGTAACTCGCTGCGGCAAGCTTTCCAAAGATTGCCAACCAACTGCCGCCCAGCCCCATTAACATCACTATCATGGGCAAAACGCAGCAAGTCGCGACGCCAAGTGCTGATAGAGATCCCAAGTAGCTGAGGCTAAGGTATTTCTGCATTCCGTTTCCCTCATGAACCATGACGTGCGGAGTTGTGGAGACAGCAACTTCTCGTATAACTTCTGTAGCCACTACAGGATCAAGGCAGGAAATCTCACATGTTTGCGATTGGGGAAGCATCCCGGCAAAGCGGAGTCGGAATTGAAACTATCCGCTATTACGAACGCGAAGGGATCGTGCCTAAACCAGAAAGAGCATCGAATAATCGACGCATGTACGCCGCGCACGATGTTGGACGGCTTCGTTTTCTACGGAAGTGCCGAGACTTGGGTTTTTCGCTTGCCGATGCAAAGGTGCTTCTCAACCTGTCCGAAGGTGATAGCGAGGATTGCCAATCCGTTAAGGAACTGGCCGAGCTTCATATCTCCAATGTGCGTATGAAGATAAACGAACTTAAGCGATTGGAGGCCGCCCTGAATGAACTTACGGCCAACTGTAAAATCGGGAACGTTTCTTGCCCGATGCTTGCGCAGATACGGACCTACTAATTGCACTTTGAGGCTCGCAGTCGCCCTATGCCAACGCAGCATGACCCAAGATTCGGGCCGCGCAAAATCTGCCGTTCGTTAGAGAGGTCAACTCGTTGGTTTAGCAATGTTTCCACCAATCAATGACATTTGTGCCTCGCCGCAGTGTTCTTGTAGCGCGCGGTGAATTCGGACAGTCAGCCCTACCTGCCGTATCTGAGCAATCAATTTGCTGCATACGCACTGGGCAGGTTTTATCACAGAAGCCGACTTCTGATTTCCGAACCACAGAGCAATGGTCCTGCTTATCTTTGTCCAAACTTGGGCTAGGCAGACGCAGATCTTCTGTCGCTTTCCATTGTATCAAGACTTGTATCGTGTGTACGCTAAGCCCATATACGCAAGGCTCACGTTTTTCTTTTTCGACCTGCTGTCTCCCAAATTCGGCGTTCAGTCTTTCGATTCAGACCGACCACGCCGAGTCGCCGCAATAATGCGGGCGGCAAGTATTAGGAGACTTCGACCATGGCAAATGGCACAGTAAAATGGTTCAACTCGACCAAAGGTTTTGGCTTTATCGAACCTGAAGGTGGCAAGCGCGACGTGTTCGTGCATATTTCAGCACTTGAACGTTCCGGCATCAGCGAATTGAAGGACGGCCAGAAGGTTACCTTCGACGTCGAAGCTGGCCGTGATGGTCGCGACAGCGCTGCCAACCTGGCACTCGCATAGCCTGCTACGGGCACCCTTCTGGGGTGCCCGAATGCTCAGGGGGTTCCTCAGAGGCGTTGGAGAACAAGTCAGTTGCAACAGCAGGAATTGACCCGGGCGCTCGCGCAATACCGTGTGCCTGATACGAAGCGTAGCGTTTTTGAGCTGGCAATCACCGTCATTCCCTTTTTCGCGCTATGGGGCGCAGCGTGGTTTGCGTTATCTTTTAGTGTCTGGGTCGCGGTTCTACTGGCCATCCTGAACGCCGCATTTCTGGTGCGTCTCTTCATCATCATGCATGATTGTGGTCACGGATCTTTCTTTAGAAACCGCACCGTTTGCAATTGGACCGGTCGGGTCCTGGGTGTTCTCGCCCTCACACCCTATGACGTCTGGCGGCAAAGCCATGCGATCCACCACGCCTCAACCGGCAACCTTGATCGGCGCGGGATGGGCGATATCCCTACGTTGACTGTAGAGGAATACCTGAAGCGAAAGTGGGCCGGTCGTGCCGCTTACAGGTTAATACGGAACCCCTTCTTCCTGTTCTGTATCGTACCGGTCTACACGTTCTTTCTTCAAAATCGCTTGCCCTTTGGTTTCATGCGGTCAGGCTGGCTGTATTGGGCAAGTGCAATGGGAACAAACGCCGCGATTGCGGTGGTCCTGGCTCTGATTTTTTGGACCGGAGGCATGGATGTACTGGTTTATGTATTCCTGCCAACCATGATCGTCGCCGCGTCGATTGGTATTTGGCTTTTCTACATTCAACACCAGTTTGAACACACGACCTGGGAGCGGGAAGAAGGGTGGAATCTTCAGAACGCAGCATTCTATGGAAGTTCTCACTATGCCCTGCCAGGTATCCTGCGGTGGTTCTCTGCCAATATTGGTGTGCACCATGTTCACCACCTTGCCAGCCGCATACCTTTTTACCGGCTTGACGAAGTTTTGCGCGACCATTCCGAGTTGGAAAATTGCCAGCGTATTACTTTGTTCGAGAGCTTTCACTGTGCACGATTGCATCTTTGGGATGAAGAAGGTCAGCGCCTGCTGGCATTTTCCGAGGCTTTGTCGAACGCCAATCTCAAAAAGAGTTTAGTGTAGTCTGGCACGGACCAAATAGGCTTCAACCGTATCACCGCCTAGGGCGCGAATGGCCTCTAGTCGGTGAAGGCCTTCAATCAGCACGAACCGCTTGTTGTCCGCACGTATCTGGATCGGCGTCTTCTGGCCATTCTTCAGGATATCTTCTGCCAGCGTCAGAACCTTTTGTTGATCAAGTGTTTTGGCCCGTTTCACAGGTACATAGATCAGGTCGAGCGGATATGGTTTTTTCTCCAACATAAGCTACGTGTGCGCCTTTCTTGCGTTTATTCCGGTTCGAAGTTCGCTTCAAAGGCAGGCGCTGGAACGTGCGTCATAGAACCGAACGAACAGCATCGCGCAGCTCCTGATGCATGATCCAAGTCGCTGGTTCATCGTCACTTTTGACGTGAGAAAATGCCAATACCTGAGCGGCGCCATCATTCTGTGCCGATCCGGCTTCGGGAAGCTCGAGTTCCAGATATTCTGCAATCAATAGCCCGATTTTCTTGAAGACCTTGACGGACGCCTCGCGCGATTTGTAACCAGCTGCCTTAGTTAACTGACCAATGCTCAGTCCTTCCTTGCCTGCGATTGTAAGTGCTTTGAGCATGGTGACCTGCGCAGTGGAGAGCCTGATCTGGCGCAATGCTTCGACATATTCTCCTTCACTGGGAATGAAGTTGCCGGAGTTCGCCTCCAAACGACGTCGAGCGCTGCGTTTCCTGTCTCGCTCTTCGAGAATTTCTTTTAAGGCTTCAATGGCCAATGACGGTGTTTCGCCAACTGCATCAGCAATCAAACCTTGCGTTTTCGCTGGTGGCTTGGGGAATGCGCGCGCAACGCTGTTACCGCTCAGAATGCCAGCCTTAATCAAGTACTTTCCAAATTCTACTTCGATCACTTCTGATACGTCAGCGTTCCGCGTCTTGCGAACACTGCGGTCCTGAAATGCTCTTTGTTCCAGACCACGCACTGACATCTTTGAGTCAGAAAGGGTCACTTGAGGGGCATTTTTACGCATCAGAGAAACACCACTACAATTACCGCTGCAACAAACACTGCTAACGCTATAGATATCTTAATCCCGTGGGACCGGCGACGCGCCTTTTCGGCTTTGATCCTTTTGCCAAGATTTTCGTCAATCGAGTTATGGTTCACGGCTTGGTCCTTCCGGATTTGTCAGGCGATATTGATTTCCACGAACCTATTTTCGCGGAATTTTTTCGGCGCACTTATCGTTCTGTCGTGTGAACGGCCGATTGCATTCCCAACCATCACCTCTTCGATTCAAATGAGCGTTTGAAGGAACAAGGATCGCATCGCACCTGTCCCGGTTTGCGCGAAAACCACGTTCGCATTTCCATCCAGAGTAGGAATCTGGTTCAAGATACGCATGCTGTGGAACAGCCACAGGCTCACAGCCGCTCTCCGCTGCGTTGTAACCTCTGAGGCATACCCAACCATCCGAGCTTTTTTTATCGCTCAGACGACCGTTTTTTGGGACTTCTATTGCAACACAATCCTGGTTCTCCTTACGAAATCCCCAGTTGCAGTGTATTTCCTGTGCGCCAAACCTGGTTTCGACGTATCCATTTTGAGGTGCGATCAGTTCTTCGCATTTTTCTTCGACACGCTGGAACAGCCGATTGCACTCCCACTGATCTCCGGTTGATGCAAGATAGGCATTTTCAGGAACTCTTATTTCCTCACAGAGATCTCCGACATTCTGAAAACCGTGATTGCATTCCCAGCCACTGCCATAGGAGCTACCTGTCAAATATGCGTTTTCTGGTAAGTCTGTTCTTTGGCACGATCCATTCTTGTTTTCGAAACCTTCGTCACAAACTGATCCATCGGCATTGCCTGCGACTTGGGCAGGAAGCTTTGTTCCTGAGAGCGACACCAAAAGTGCTGGGATCAAACAAAGAATGCAGCGCGTAAACACGATGAATGACTGATTGAAGCGGAGCCTGAGACCTGATCTATCGGCCATCAAGCACGCAATTAATGAGCCATGTGCTGTTCATACGGCGCCTTCTTTCATGGGTCACGCGGTGACTGGTGCATGTCAGGTGACAGTTGCGAATGCTTGCGAGGAACGAGCTCATAGCGAAGACCCCAGCGAAACCCGTTCCTGTGCTGGGCACATGCTACAATTAGTCTGAAGGCCATTGGATCATCGAAGCCGGCAGCATCGCGACGACGAGTAATTTTCACCAATGCACTTTAGTGGTCCTTAGCCAGCATAGAGTCAAGGAAGTTTCCCTCGTCGCAACGCTAACTCCACTAGGGCAGATAGTTTTTGAAACGGCATTGCCAAGTTATTCGGCGAGATTGTTGAGGCTAGATATTGCGCCGGGCGCCGGGCTTGCGTTGGATCACAGCGAAGTGATGTCACCAGTCATAGATCACGCTGCCGGATTTGTGGTGTGACAGATCGATGATGCGATCGTGGGCACAAACGGTCTGGCCTTCCGCCAAAACGACCAACCGTTCCGTGTAAACATGCCGGCAGATACAGCAGTTTATGAGGCTGGCCGGGCCGCTGTAGCGATTGCGCTCGAGGGTGACTATGATACGATTTAGACGTAGGTGACATCGATGATTTCGTCATCGGTCAGCTACAGGCGCCACCGATTTCCACCTCAGATCATCGCGCAAGCGGTGTGGCTGTACGTTCGCTTCAATCTGAGCCTGTGGGAAACTGAAGAGTTGATGCTGCAGCGGGGGATCGATGCTTCTTACGAAACCGTCCTGCGTTGGTTCTTCAAGTTCGGGCCGGCGGTAACTCGAAACCTGCGGCAGAGACTGAACCGTCCTGGCGATGTCTGGCATCTCGATGAAGTTGTTGTGAGACTCTATTGTCGCGAGTATTGGCTTTGGCGCGCGGTTGATCAGCATGGCGTCGTGCTGGACGAAATACTCCAACCGAAACGGGACAAATGGGCTGCAAAACGGCTGTTACGCCGCCTGATGAAGCGTCTTGGTTTCACTCCCAAGCGGATCATCACGGACGTGCTGCGCTCGTATGGTGCCGCCAAGCGAGAGGTAGCGCCGGGTCTGGAGCATTGGTCGCACAAGGGCCTCAATAACCGCGCCGAAAACAGCCATCTCCCATTCCGAAAGCGAGAAAGGACAATGCAAGGCCGTCGCTCTCCAGCAGGGTTGCAAAGGTACATGGCGACACACTCCGCAATCCGCAACCGCTCCAGCGTCCCCGCTCGCCGCCGCTCCGCCTGAACAATTCGATATCACCGCCTCGAAGCAATTGACGCCTGGAATGCCGCCACTCAAGCAGCCTGAATTTTATTAAACAGTATTCTTTGCTTGATCGCGAGCTAACGTAACAACACCGGGCAGGTCAGTTTTATTCAGATGGGAAGGTTCAGTTCGGTAACTGTAACTTACAGTTTCGAACCTCCAGAATGTTCTCAATCTTCCACAGTTAACCAGAGGACGGTTAACAAATCTCATACCGTCGGATCTCAAACGAACAACTCACCGAGGTAAGACAATGTCTGGAAGAATGGTAATAAAACCCGCGGCGATCGCAATGACCACAGTGATGGCGTTCACCTCTGTTCCTGCTTTCGCAGCAGACTGGAATGGCAGCTACGTCGGAGCCCGTTTTGGCTATGGGAACCTTGCAGAGGACTTGGACGGCCATGGCGACTTGGTTGGACTTCATGTGGGTCGCGATTGGGGAATTGACGGTAGTTGGGTAGCTGGTCTTTCAGTTGACTCTAGCTACTCCAATGTTTCCGCAGGTATTGGCGACTTGGACAGCTTGAGCCGCATCAAAATTCGGGGTGGCTACTCTTTTGGAGACACCTTGGCCTACGTAACGACCGGCTCAGCTTACGCTGCGAGTAGTGCAACCAATGACCGTCTGACGTCAGCGCCAATGGGACAGTTTAGGTCGATTTGATAAGAGAGGGTTTCTGGCTCATCGTAACCGCCAAGGAGTGGAGATGAGAAAGAAACCCGGAACCAAGCGG
>NZ_JBXWQZ010000102.1:0-7999 GCF_059612645.1 Ruegeria sp. YKSF131
CTCGCCTTCGGTCAGAGTCATGATGCCGACCCCTGCAAAGCTCAGGCGTTTGAAAATCGCAGCGATGTCTGCCTGGTCCCGGCTCAACCGATCCAGCGCCTCTGCCAAGATCAGATCAACCCGTCCTTCCTGAGTTGCATTGAAGAGTGCTTGCAGCCCGGGACGCAACATGGACGCACCAGAGACCGCCCGATCAGAATACGCAACACGCCATCAATGAACATCAACCGGGTCATCGGTCGGGTGTGTGAGAGGTCCCGAAGCCAAGCGGAAAGGCGCGGCAGGGTCGCGCGTTGTGGCGGAGTCAGGGCTATTGAGTCCACATCACTAGTAATCAGCCATTGCAGCCATCGGGCATAGCGAAGTTCCAGCGTCTTAAATGAGGTTGCGCGCAGATGAGCGAGGGCGCCGCAATCGTCGAGCGGTCCGGCCGCCTTCTGAAGCCTGTCCCACATATCCCGGTCGGACGCGGGCCAATTGGCGATAGGTAGAACCAGGCTCATTTGCGGCACCCTTTCTTCGCGTCTATCAGGTCCGCGAAGGCACGTGTTGCCGACCGTGCCTCAAGACCGGAATACATGTTGATGGTGTGGCTGTGTTCGGGTGCATTGAGTATCCGGGCCAGGTTGCGGAGCAACGCGGCGATCTCGCTGATCATCTTTGTGGTCTGGTTGTTGGTACGCGTTAACATCTGGCGCAGACCACGTTCCGCGAACACTGGATCGATCAGGATCTCCAAACCTCCAATCTCCGTGATCGGGAGACCAGCATGAACGACTTCGGAGGCAAACCGAACCAACTGTCTTTGGTATTGAGACAGGGTTGCAGGTCGGAGTGCTCTGTTCTGACCGTCATCTGCCAGCGGGTCTGGTGTGGACAGACGATGCATCAGCTTTGCAAGATCAGATTGGAATGGCGCCGGAATCGCGGTCACCGAAAAAGTGATGACATTCTGACGCGTTTCCAGAGGCAGAGCGGCCTTGGGCCATTGTAGAATACGTCGGACCGCCAGATTCCAGCCGTTGTCGTACTCCGCCAGCGGGGCGGTCGAACGGTGACGAGAACCTTTCTTCGGGAGGCGCAAGGCGTCGATTTTGCAAGGGAAAGGATCACTCCAGACACCGTTGTCTCGGCCGATGAAGTTGCGTACTGGGATCTTCTGGAAACAGACTTCGACATGCAAAGAGTCAATCATTCAGAGGGTTACAGCGTCAGAGGAGTTAATACCAACCTTGCTGAGAGCTTCTTCTCACGGCTTAGACGGATGATTGGCGGACAACATCTGAAGGTCGAAGGAAGATATCTCGATGCATACGCGGCTCATGCGGCTTGGCTCGAGGATCATCGGGAGGAGCGCAATGGCCGCCTGGCAGATTGCCTGATAGGTGGTGCGCTCGCGTCGCCGGTCAGCCGGTCGTGGAAGGGGTATTGGCAACGACGCGCAACGTGACGGCGTCGCCGGCATCCCAGACACACAAACCTTTCTTCTTCTCGATCATCTTGACGAGCTTTCGTCGCTTGGCATGCCGCAGCGCCTGGACGACCTTGAAGACCACCGAGTTTCTGAGCGCTGTATCTGAGATGTTCAGGTTGCGCTCCACCATTACGCGCTTGGCAAGCTCTCGCGTGGTCAGCTCGGCATCGACCCGAAGATGACGGACGCAGATATCCGCGATCTCGCCCTTCTCGAAGAACCCATGGCTCACAATGTACCGGGCACGCCGCCGTTCAGGTGCGGCGAACAGCTCAATTGTCGCGTTCACATGCGCCAGATCGTGCTTCGCATGTGCGATCTGCGCCTCGTATGCTTTAATCTGGCCCAGTATCTCGGCCCGCTTCTCTGTCAGCGTGTGAACAATCAGTGGTTTCGACATGCCGCCATTCCACACGAGATCTCGCCAGCCATCCAGATGGCAATTTGGTGCATTTGCTACCTAAGACCGGAGCGGCTCGTCTCTGAACCTGCCGTTGAAGCTTTCAAAGTATCCGTTCTCCCACGGGCTGCCAAGTTCGACGTAAGCTGTCTTGGCGCCAACGGGAGCGATCCAGTCTCGGACAGCCTGGGCGACAAATTCCGGCCCGTTATCTGAACGTATGAAACTCGGCGCGCCGCGAAGTATGAACAGGTCTGTCAGGACATCGATTACATCGGTTGAGTTCAGCTTCCGCTCGACCCTGATAGCCAAACATTCCCGACTGTACTCATCAACGATGTTCAACGACCGGAAAGCTTTGCCATCATCGGTTCGGCAATGGACAAAGTCATAGGACCACACGTGTTTGCTATACTCCAGCCTAAGCCGAACACAAGACCCATCCACTGCCCGGCAGGGCATTGCGCAGCAATGTCCCGAGAGGGTTCAGCCAGAGCCGCCCTTTCTTCGGTTGTTTCACTGGCACTTTCAGCCCCTCTCGTCGCCGCTCGCCATTGTGCTCGAACCAATGGCGCCTTCAACGGCTCATTTCTTCCGCCAGCGGTAATAGGTTTGCTCAACAACACCAATCTGCCTGATCGCATCAAGACGGGACATCCCTTGCCCTATCAGAACTTCAACCTGCCGTAACTTTAAGACAATCTCTTCGGGCTTTGGTCTCTTGTTTGCCATTCGTGGTCCTCCGTTTCCTAAGCATAACGGTGGACCAGTTCAGTATGGGAGGTTCAGGTCAAGCCAGGGATCATCGTGCGACCACCACCGTCGATGACCTGCCCCCCCTGCGACTGCGACCTCCTCAGTAGTGAATTATGCAATCAATTTGCCAGAGACCACGACATTGGCGCCATCGATCAGTTCTTCATTCAAACCGTCGAAAACGTTGACGTTGGTAATAACAATGGGCCTGGCAGGTTGATCCTGCGCCCCCGCGATCGACGCCGCGAGGTCAAGAACAGAGGCAATCACGGTTCTACGCGATATGATGCTCACTCCATGTCGAACTTGTATATGGTGCCATCCTTCATGATCATGCCGAAATTCGCCTTCGCATCGCTGATCAGTTGCAGGTCCTCCAGCGGATTGCCGTTGACGAGGATCATGTCTGCATAGGCACCTTCCTCGATCACGCCGAGCGGCCCGAGCGGATAGGGCGTTAGCAGCCCCGACATCTTAAGCAATTCGGCGTTGTCGCAGGTGGCCATCTTCAGCGTCTCGTAGGGGGTAAACCACCGTTCCATCTTCGCCAGCACCGCGCCCTGACGTTTCGCAAGGTCCGCACTGAAGAGCGTGTCAGTACCGAAGGCAATCTTCAGGCCCAACTCCTTGGCGGTGCGGTAGACGAAATCGGTTCCGTCAGTGACGAACTTGTACTTGGCCTTCTGGAACTCGTTCAGGGCCGGTGCGTCTTCGTCATCGAGGAATGGCTGCATGCTGAGCCAGACATCGTTGTCCTTAAACATCTGCAGTGTTTCGCGAGTCGACATATGCGCGTGCTCAACACTGCGCGCGCCATTTTCGATGGAGTGTCGAACCGCTTCGTCATTGATCGCATGGGTGGTCACATAGGTGCCCCAGGCTTCTGTCGCCTCGACAGCAGCCTTGAATTCTTCATCGGTGAACTGGATGGTGTGGATCGGGTCGTAAGCCGAGGTGACACCGCCGCCCGCCATCAGCTTGATCTGGGTGGCACCCTGCATGAGGTTTTCGCGCGTGCGCTTGAGAACGTCCGGTACGCCGTCCGTGATGTAGAACATGTTGCCTCGCTCGAAGGAGTGCAATTCGCCGGCGCCCTGCGGCACATCTCGCGTCATGCGAAAATCCTGATGGCCCGCTGTGATCGACAGCGCGGGTCCCGAGGGAAACACACGAGGTCCGTCGATCAGACCCTCGTTCGTTGCCTTGGCGATGTCGAACATCGGGCCAGCAGTATCACGCACCGTGGTGAAGCCGCGGGCAAGCGCGTTGTTCTGCGCCTTGGCGGCCAGAAGGTTCCAGTACCCCTCGCCGGTCAGTGCCAATTGGGCGATGGTGGCCTCGGCAAAGATCCCGTGCCAGTGGTTGTCGATCAGGCCTGGGATGAGCGTATAACCCTCGGCATCGATCTCGAAAGCGCCTTCCGGTGTCGGGATGTCGCTGCCGATCTTCTGGATCAGCTGGCCAGAGACCAGCACGTCGGCTTCTGACAATTCCTCGTCGCAGCCATTGAATATCTGCGCACCTCGAATAAGGACATTGTCGAATTTCATTCTGACGTTGGTGGTTTCAATTTCGCCGATTACGCCGGCTGGGACGACCGCATGGTTGGCGTCATGTGCCAGAACGCTGACCGGAGTTGCCGCGAGCGTGGTGCAGAGAAAATAGGTCAACATTTTGTTGGACATGATTGGTTTCCTCATTTTCAGATTTTGGACGAATTTCGTTGTGATTGCACTGGGTAGTTCAGGGGTGGAGTTGTGCCGCGCTGTGAAAATTGCAAATTGAGACGGGGGACCCTTACGGCCCATTTCTGCTCCGCGTAGAACTGTTTCGAGCGCCTGGAGGTGGGGCGGGTTTGAAGTAGGCAGGCAGCAATAAAGTGGACCGGCATCAGAAATTCAGCACCTTGTATCCGACCTGGACAGACCACTCAGCCGGTCTGTCACCGCCGAAGAGAATGCCAGGCTTGATGAACACTTGACCATCGCCGCCAAATGCCTTGCCTGTCAACATGCCTGCAGTCACCTGCAGGCTGCCAAATGTCGCGTCTGTTTCCCAATCGTGGATGATTGCGGGATCGAATGTCAGGTAGAAACGCGGATTCTTCAGCTTGGGAACATAGTAGAAGTCGATCGTGGTCGTGTTTACATTCTGGCCTTGATCATTCCCGCCCTCCAATCCGAATGTTTGAACCCAGGCTGGGGCGAAAATTGCTCCGTTGTTGAGAAACCAAGCGTAGAAGGCCGAGGTTTCACCGGCAAATTGCCCATACCCGGCGGCTTCGGTTTCCGCTGTGTTCAGAAACAGTTCAAAAGTGAAAGCGGCCCCGTTTTTTTCGGTAAGGTGGAAAACGTCAATGTAGGTTACGCTTATGTCGCCCAATGTGAATTCAACCCCTGGCTCTCCGCCGTAGATGGGGTTTGCGTTGAACGGGCTGTCCGAGCCTGGGACGGTTATCCGGAACGCCCGTTTTCCACCCTCACCGAAAGGTTGCGTGTAGAAGGCCTCGAACAGGCCGGTGTTCAGGTCGGAATTGATCTGGTTGAACTGATACTGGAAGCCAAACTGCGTTGTCAGCAGCGTTGGGTTGGTTCCGTTGTTGATCTCGCTGAGGTCTTCCTGAGCATTTGCATGTGTTGCAATGGTAGCTGTGAAGAGAGCTACCAAAGCAGACAATCTGCGCAGCCTTGACAGGAGCATCCGGTCCTCTGTCCGGCCCGAAGATTTGCATTCCGCGTAACCCACTTAATTATTCTCCATTTGATGCCGCCGAACTGCCCTGATTATCTTTCGTCTGCCGATGACAATCAGAAGTGAGATACGCCCGAAATTCTATATTCAGCTCATTCAAAATCTGTTCATATTCTGCCGCGCGAGGCGGAAGATTTTTCCAGCGTATTATGGCTTGTTCGGCTATTTCCATCTCTTCACAGATTGACCGGAATACTGGGTCCTCACGAAACTGAACAAAGATCCGCTCACCTTGCTCGGGGTACCTGTCAATCAAATTTTCCAGAAAAGCGTCCATTATCCGTTGTGCTCCTGCCGGACCACAGCATCAAAAGGCGTGGATTAGAACGTTGTTACATGTTGTATACATGCAGTTCGCAGGCCAAAAAAAGTATGGCCAGATGGCTTGTTACTTCTATTTTCTTTTCTTAAGGGTTCTATGGACCAGTGAGGACAAAAGTGACCAGCAGTCATTGGCCGACACGTTTGGAGATGTCCGAAGAGGACATACGTCGACAACTCGAACGAATACTTGACTATAGTGGACTGCAGTCCAGTGCCCGGCGTCGCGAGATGCTGGCATACATTGTCGAGGAAGCCTTGGCGGGTCGCGAGAACGAACTGAAGGCGACCACTATCGCAATCGCGGTCTTCGGGCGTGGGTCTGATTTTGATCAGCAAGCCGACCCGGTCGTGCGGCTCGAAGCCCGAAAGCTGCGCAGGGATCTCGACAACTACTATGTCGGGCGAGGTAGCAATGACCCGATCCGCATTAGTATTCCAAAAGGTCATTACATTCCGAAATTTTCCGCACGAGAACAGATTGTGCCCGAGGCAGTTCATCCCAGGGCGACTGAGGTTGTCGACCACGAGCAAGTGTCGAAGCCTAATACAAGGTTCTACACGGGACTGGCTTTGCTGGTGGTCATGTGCCTAGTCATTTTGGCCGGATTTGGTTTCTGGTACGAGAGACCTGATAGCCCTGTACCAGCAATAGCCGAGAGGCCCGACAAAAAAGTTTCCATTCTAGTTGAGGATTTTGAAGTTCGAACGGACGACGCTCTTGTTTCGCTTGTCGCCTCGGGCCTGACCAATGAGCTTGCTGCGGATTTGATCAAGTTTCCGGATCTTGCAGTGCATATTGCATCTGCTCAAGTCGCGCAGGGCTCGGGGACCACGTCGTTCGAAATCCATCAGCCAACCGCTGAGTTTACAGTGACCGGCGACGTTTGGCGCGATGGCGGCGAGTTACTTATCCGAACCAACCTTGTGCGGCGGGATGATTTCGAAGTCTTATGGAGCGAGCGCTATGCCGAGGGCACCAATGGCCAGAGCATAACCGAAATTCAGGACACGATTTCTGCGCAGATCGCTTCGACAATAGGGCAGCAATACGGATATGCGCTCCGCGATGTTCGCACTGACAGACTTGTGGATCGAAACGACCCAACACTGCGAGGGTTTGCGTGTGTCGCGAGTGCACAGATTTACCGCAGAACATACCATCGAGATCAATATCAGGCTGCGCGGGATTGTCTGGAAGCGACCGTTCGCGAGGACCCGGAATACGTTCGCGCATGGGCAATGCTGGCCTACCTGCGCAATGATGCTGCCCGGTTCGGTCATGAGAAAGTGCTTTCAAGGGACGCGGCCTTTGCCCTTGCCAAAGAGGCAGCGGCACGCGCTATCGACTTGGATCCCCAAGATACAGACGCGCTTCAGGCGATGTCCCATGTTGAGCAATATGCGGGTGATATGGAGCGCTCGATCGAGTTTGCACAAAGGGCCGTGGAAGTTAACCCCAACGATCCAGCCGCACTGGCCAATCTAGCGATCCGCTATGGTATAGCAGGTCGCTTCGACGAGGGAGTTCCAATTATGCATCGCGCGATAGACCGCTCTGTTGCGCCACCGCCGTTCTACTTTCACTTGCTGGCCGCGGACCATCTGCTTAGAGAGGAATGGGAGGAACTGGCCATAGATGCGGAACACGCCTCCACTGACGGCTGGTCCTTTGGCCAGGCTTTGCTTGCCATCGCTCACAGCAAACTCTCAAATGAAACAGCCGCACGAGTTGCTCTCAATAGACTGGCTGAGCTCGACCCGCTTCTCTACGAGGACCCCAAAGCATGGCTGGAATCGCATAGTATGAACACGGTTCTTGTCGAAGCCGTTACCAAGGGTTTGTCAGAAGCGCACACTTTTGTTGACGAATGAAAGCCGGGCGTAAAGCTCTTCGGATCTCAGTGGCAGACTCCGAGCTGCTTTTCTGCTGCAGAATTGTACCCTAGCCCATCGTGCCTTGAAGAAAACGTAGATTCTCCGTGCTGAGCTTGGTTGTGCGGTCGCTACGACGCCAAAGTGCATACACAAGGTAGCATCTCTCTGATGGTTGCATCAAAGCTGAAAGACTGCCGACAGGAAGAACGCGATGGCCGTTCGAACAGTCAATACTATGACAGAAGTTGCCACCGCATAGTTTGCGCGGAACGGACCTTAGCGCAGACTGCAGCGAATGACAGCCTCCTGCCGATATTGTTGAAAAACAACGTGTTGCTGGCGCAGAGAGAGGCGTACCGAACTGAGCGCGAGTGCCTTTCTTGTCAGGCTTTGCTCGTTTGCTGCGGTGCGGGAAAGAT